>JAQCER010000069.1 GCA_027618625.1 Verrucomicrobiota bacterium | reverse complement strand
CGCCAGGGTCGGATCACCGGCATCGCGAGCGTTGCCGCCTGGATCCTGCCCGCCCAGGCCCAGCGGGGATTCGGCTGGCTCGCCGATCTCACCGGGTCCTTCAATACCGGTCTTACCCTTGCCGCCTTTCTGCCATTGATCGCGGCGTTGATTCTCGCGGTGGGTTGGGGGAAGAATGGGGTCAAACAGCCCTGATTGACACAGCACCTCCCCTCCCGTCGCGCCGGCCATCCGGCCTGAAGGCCGGGAGACCAAAGCCCATGGCTTCAGCCATGGGATGGAGAAGTGATTGGATGAAAGGGCGCGAGAATCTGCCGCGCTGGCTGGTGCCAGCCATCCGGCCTGAATCAATTTTAAAGGGACGTGTCATCATTTGTAGACATCAATGGGAGTCCGGGACATGCCGTGCCGATGGCAACCGTCATCCGCCCTGAAGGGGCATCCCGGGGTGGGTATCACCCGGGCGATGCCCCAGGCTGTCATAGTGATGAACTTTCAGGCCGTGACGAATCGAAGAGTGCGCCAAAGGAGCCCCAGTTTCCGTGCCATTCCGGTATGACCCCGTGCCCCCATGCCCCTGCATCAACCGCGGCATTGAGGTTCATCATCAAATGGAACTTGTCGAAAACGATTTCAGCCTTTGGCAGCAGCGTTTTGATCACTTCCTGATACGAGCCCGCACGGTCGATACAGACAGCTTCGATGCTCTGCATCTGCTCGTCGGTGAGTTTTTCAAAGAACGCTTCCAGGCTTTCTTTCTTCTTTCCTTCGGCCATGTAAAGCAGTTCGCCGGTATCGCCATTCATCACCAGGGTCACATAGGTGTGCTTTTTGCGGACGCTCTTTTCATCAGTGAGCAGCACCCGCAATCCGTCGAGTTGGGGTTCGGGAAGCAGTTGCTCCAGCACGGCCCGATCCCACCGGTAGGCCGTTGCGGAACTGATTTCACAGAACGAGGCTGCGGCGCTTAACGGCATGTGGATGCATAGGGCATGCACCATGAACCCGTGAACATTAGCCGGTTGGTCGCCTGACGCCGTTCATCAATCTCTTTGGGACGCACTGTGCGGTACCCTTTGCAAGATGCGCGATCCAAGATTGATCAACTTCATACCCACAATTCGTACCATCTTCCCGGAATTTTCAACCCCTCAACGTTCTGCAAAAATGAAGAAGGGGCCCATAATCTGACTGAAAAATCCGCTGCCCTCTAGTCCTAAAATCACCTCGTCGCCGGTATCTGTTACTAAGCTCCGAATTGATCTCGTGGGATCTTAAGGTGGTTTCTCCTTTGGCGTCGTCCTTTAGTTCCAGAGTTCCAGAGTGATCGACCTCAGGCAAAGGCATACTCCCAAGATCGTATTTGTATAAACTTTCTGCGCAATTCTGCATTGTTCCCGACTGGCGGAGAGTGCACCATGAACAAGTGATTATCCCTGTTTTCCAATCCCACGGCTTTGCTACCCTGCTGGTCATTTTCGTCTCCAGTCTGCTGTCATGTAACGTGCTCGCACAGCTGGAGTCGATGAAGCGGAAAATTGTCCTGATTGCCGGGCCACTCGACAGTCATCCTGCGACGACGCACGAGTATGAGAAAAGCGTCCGCTTACTGAAGCATTGCCTCGACACTGCACCCAACCTCCCGCCCGTGAACGTAGCAGTCATCTTCAACGGCTGGCCGACAGATCCGGCGTCGCTGGACGACGCGGACACCATCGTCTTTGTTTCAGCTGGATCTGATCGCGTCGAATCAGATCATCCTTTGTTCGCAGGTGATCGACTGTCGGAGATCGACAGACAGATGCAGCGCGGCTGCGGATTGGCGATGATCCACTGGTCAACGTTCGCTCCCCTGCGGGTAAATGCAAAAATCCTTGAGTGGACTGGCGGATTCTTTGACTATGAAAGTGGCCCGGGCGACAACAAGTGGTTGTCCGCGATTTCCACACGTGACGCCTGGCAAGTGACGCCCGCCACTCCAGGCCATCCCATCGCCAACGGCATCACTGAGCCCTTCGCATTGAAAGAAGAGTTCTACTACAAGCTTCGATTCCGCGAAAACGACACGCGTCTCAAGCCGATCTGGCAAGTCGACATCGATGGCCTGTCGCCGCTGGAGCGCACCACCGCCTGGTGCGTCGAGCGAACGGACGGCGGACGTGGGTTTGGGACAACCGGTGGCCACTTTTATTCCAACTGGGACGTGCCCCAGTTCCGCAAGACGATCCTCAATGCGATCGCATGGACAGCGAAGCTCGACATCCCGAAAGAGGGTGTCGAGTCATCCATGCTCGCTGTCGAGGAGACGCGCGACGTTAAACCAGCCAAGTCGATTCACGCGTTAATCCTGACAGGGAACAACCATCCAGCGCACGACTGGGCCGCGACAACAAAGACACTTACTGACGTGCTCCACGCCGATCCCCGCATCGGTGTCGATGTCACTGCGGATCCTGGCATGCTCGCTAAAGCCGATCTCAGCTACTACGATGTGATCGTTCAAAACTACTCCAACTGGGACCATCCTGGCCTCAGCGATGCGGC
Organism: Verrucomicrobiota bacterium; assembly: GCA_027618625.1. Taxonomy (GTDB): domain Bacteria; phylum Verrucomicrobiota; class Verrucomicrobiia; order Verrucomicrobiales; family DEV007; genus JAGROY01. The sequence continues at coordinate 6,706 of JAQCER010000069.1, read as the reverse complement.
AAAGACGAACTTTTCTGATTACCTGAAAAACGGCGGAGGCTTGGTGATTCTGCACTACGCCAATGGCTCGTGGTATAAGACGAATCCTTCTGGACTGGCCGCCTACTGGCCGGAGTACGCTGGAAAAATTTGCCGCCGTTACTGGGATCATACGGTCAGCGGCCATGACGCCTTCGGCACGTTCGACGTCACGTTCACGGACAAGTTGCATCCGATTACCGAAGGGCTTCGTGGATTGAAATTCGCGACCAACGACGAGCTTTACTTCAAACAGCAGGGTGAACTGCCCGTTGAACCACTGGCCGTTGCCAAATCCAAGGTAACCGGCGCGGACGAGCCAATGGCCTTCGCCTATGACTACGGACAGGGCCGCGTCTTTCAAACGGTGCTGGGGCACGCGGCGGAATCAATCAATGCGAGCGGCACGTCCCAATTGATCATGCGTGGCACGGCATGGGCCGCCGGCGCCACGCTGCAAAGCGCCGATCCGGCCGTCCTTGATAGAACAAAGCAGCAGAGCAAGTCAGCCCGTGAACCCACGACGGCAGCCGAAGGCCGAATCGTTGCCGGGAATAAGACGTTCCGCGAACTTCCTCTTGAGATCTCCTGCCAGGCCAAGGTGAACAGCAAGTCAGGCTTCAATATCCTGGTGGCCAACGAACCAAAAGCATCGCCCTTTCACTGGGAGCTCTACACCTATGCAGGCAGCGGGGAATTGAGCCTCTTTTTGCCGGGCGGAGGCGGTGAATTCCGTTCCGGAGTAGACGTCTGCGACGGCAAGTGGCACACGTTGGCCGCTCGCATGGACACCAGAAGAGTCCATTTGTTTGTTGATGGGAAAAAAGTCTACTCCAGGAGCCACACCTACCCATTGGCGAACGCGCCCGACGGCGGCAAGCTGGCAATCGGACGGCTGGTCGAAGGCGGGCTTGGCTGCAATGGGGAGATTGGCGAAGTTACACTGGCGCGAATCACCGTCGATGACACGCGTGAGATTCTCGGAACATGGTCCGGCGGGGACGATCATTCGAAGATCGGCGACGAGACTCCCCTAGTCGTCCAGGCGGCAAATTTTCCTTTTGATTACTCTCCACTTGATGTGAGGGCGAATCCGCATAGCCAGCTTGCGGTGAACGCGAATCGCCTCTACGATTTCTACGCAAAGGAGGCCGAGCACTTCATGCGTTTGCCTGAGGGGGAGCGCCCGCCTCTTCTCGCGCCCTTCCCTGGCCTGGAAGGCGGTCGCTTCGGTCACTGGGGCGCCAAGGGCGATCCGGAATGGCTCGATAGTCGATGGAAAGACATGGACCTGGGATCGATTATGGCTGGTGTGTTTCGCGGAAAAAGTGGCGAATCGGTGAAAGCGGTCGCGGTGCGACTCAGCGACAGCCTCTCGGTTTGCTTCGACCCGGTGACGCTCGCGTTCCGCGAAGTCTGGCGGGACGGATTCGTAATTTTTGACGCATCTCGCTGGGGATTTCTGACCGGGCTCAAGCCGGTTGGCGAAACCCTGCACGCCGGAAGCTCCGCACTGACATTGAGTCCTGCCGGGCAATCGAATCAATACTTTGGGTTCTACCGGAATGGCGAGCGTGTCATTTTTTCCTATCGCATTGGTGAAACCATGGTGCTGGATTCACCATCCGCTTCAAAACACAACTCGTTTATCCGCCATGTTGCGTTTCATCGTCCAGCATCCGGCAGCCTGTCGCTTCTCGATGGACTCAAGCCCAATGATCTTCACGTTTCTTCAGATGGCGGCAAGTGTGATGTTGCTCTCGATAAAGCTGGCAACCCCGAGATCGCATTCAAAGAGGTGACTGCGCTGCGAATCAGCTTCGGGAAGGAGAACTCCACAGCTGACTCTACAGCTGAACCAGTGCATCTCGCAGCGCTCACACTGGGCGGCGACGCTCAATGGCCGGAGAAATTTGACACAGCAGGCGAGCTGGGCACCGGAGATGGCGCATTCGTTATCGATACCATAAAGCTTCCATACAAGAATCCTTATAAGTCTTTGTTCTTTTGCTCGGGTAATGATTTCTTCTCTGACGGATCCGCGGCGGTCTGCACCATTCAAGGCGACGTATGGGTAGCGCACGGAATCGATGATACCTTGAACCGTGTCACATGGAACCGCTTTGCCGCCGGTCTGCATCAGCCACTGGGACTGGTGATCGTCGACGACGTGGTGCATGTGTTAGGAAAAGATCAGATCACACGCCTGCACGATCGCAACAATGACGGCGAGGCGGACTATTACGAATGCTTCACCAACGCCTACACGACTTCCCCCGGCGGTCATGATTTCATCACCGGTTTGGAGCGCGATGGCCAAGGGGATTTTTGGTTCGCCTCCACCCACATCGGCATCGTAAGAGTGGCCGCCGATGGCTCATCCTGGGAGACCGTGTCGACCGGGTTACGAAACCCAAACGGACTCGCCGCCAACGCAGGCGGCTTGGTAACCAGCGCCCCGCAGGAAGGCGAATGGACACCGACCTCCATGATCTGCGAGATACAGCAAGGCCGACACTTTGGCTACGGAGGGCCAAAGAATGGCAGGGTTGATCAGCCGCTCTGCTACCTGCCGCGCGGAATCGACCACTCCAGTGGCGGCCAGGTCTTCGTCAATAGTGACCGCTGGGGCCCACTGCGGGATCAGCTCATTCATTTTTCCTGGGGCAACGCAGGCCACATGCTCGTTCTGCGCGACGTCGTCGAAGGCAAGGAACAGGGCGCCGCGGTCCCGCTGCCAGGAGATTTTCTGTCAGGGGCGCATCGAGGACGCTTCAACCCGCATGACGGACAACTCTACGTGACTGGATCGAATGGATGGAGCACTTACGCGATCGAAGACGGAGCCTTTCAGCGCGTTCGCTACACAGGAAAGCCCGTCCATCTCCCGATCGAATGGCGCGCCCACCACAATGGGCTCTGCATCCGCTTCTCCGAACCGCTCGAAAGTACCTCTGCAAACAATGTGAAGAACTACTTTTGCCAGCAATGGAATTATCACTACTCAAAGGCCTATGGTTCGGACGAATACTCAGCGATTTCCGACGCCCCTGGCCACGACACCGTTTCGATCCGCTCCGTACATTTGCTCGATAACGACAGCTCTCTATTCCTTGAGATTCCCGAGATCATGCCGGTGCAGCAAATGCACGTTCGCATGAAACTGACAAGCGCCGACGGCACTGATACTGCGCGTGACCTTTACGCCACGATTCACCACCTCCGTCCAGCTTTCTCCGATTTCCCCGGGTATCAACCGGTAACCAAAACACTCAAAGCGCACGTTGATCCTGTTGCTCAAATACCAACCGTTCCGCTACCGAAACATCCCGCAGCAGCGAACGAGGCAGAAGGGCGTGAGGTAACGATCAAGTGCGCGCCTGGCCTCAAATTTGACACGACAGAGTTCACCGTACGGACGGGTGAGCGCATCTCTTTGACGTTACGCAACGACGATGTGATCCCGCACAATCTCGTTATCGTCACACCCGGCAATGGAGATCGGATCGGCGACCTTGCCGCCAAATTGCTTACCGCACCGGATGCACTTGCCCGTCAATACGTCCCGGACGACACCGAAGTTCTCTGGCATACATTGGTCATTGATCCCAAGGCATCGGACACCATCCATTTTACCGCGCCAGCTCAAGCTGGCATCTATCCTTACCTGTGCACATTCCCTGGCCACTGGAAGATAATGCTTGGAGAAATGCATGTCACACCCCACATTTGAGTAATGAAAATTGGCATCGATAGTTACTGTTACCATCGTTTTTTCGGCGAGGTCTATCCTGGCCAACGCCCACCGGAGAGGCCCTATACCATGGACACGTTTCTGGACCGCGCCAAAGAACTCGAATGCGACGGAGTGTCGCTTGAATCATGCTTTTTCCCGGAATTCGGTGACGATTACCTCGCACAACTCAAGGCAAAACTTGATGACTACGGTTTTGACCGCGTCTACGCCTGGGGCCATCCCGATGGGCTGGAAGCTGGAGGGAATCTTGCCGCAAAAGAGGAAATGATCGCCCACATCGCACATGCCAAGGCGATTGCGGCCCCTGTCATGCGGGTGGTCGGCAGTTCACTCATGTTCCGCAACGAGCCCCACGAACCTCAACTCAAGATTCTCGCCCAATGGTTCAAGGAAGCCGTCGAGGTCGCTGAAAAGGCAGACATCAAGCTGGCGGTCGAGAACCACATCGACTATAACTCGGACGAGATCAAGTGGCTGATCGATGAGATCGGATCCGCCCACTTTGGCATCAACCTCGACACCGCGAACTTTTTGCGGGTGCTTGACGACCCAGTCGAGGCCACTGCGAAACTGGCCCCTCACATCTACGCCACCCATGTAAAGGATCTCCTCCCTGTAAAAGGACGGAGCGTGAAGGAATGGTGTTACTTCGCATGTGTTGCTGCCGGCGACGGACTCATCCAGATCAGAGAAATCGCCGACATCCTTCGGCAAAACAACTATCAAGGCTTCCTCGCCTTCGAAACCGACATGCCGCATCCCGCCTGGGAAAACAACGAAGAAGGCATGGTTGAAAAGAGTATACAGTATCTGAAAGACACCTGCGGTGCCCACTGAAAGAAGAGATTGTCCACGGAATACACGGAGCACACGGAATCCAAGGATTAAGAGAAATGTATTCTTCTGTCTGTCAGGAATGTCTCGAAATGGAACTCGAGATTCATGGGAGTCACCTCGGGTCACTATTGAACGAATCGTAATTTAACCACTATGAGTTCCCCCCTTCGTATAGCGATCATCGGTTACAATTTCATGGGCAAGGCCCACTCGAACGGCTGGCTACAGGCGTCAAAGTTTTTTGAGCTGCCGCTGCAACCGGTCTTGAAAGTCGCTTGTGGTCGTTCTGAAGCGGCGGTCCAGGCATTTGCGGATAACTGGGGCTGGGAGAATGTGGAGACCGACTGGCGCAAGGTCGTGGAGCGTGATGACATCGATGTGATTGACATCTCGTTACCGCAGTATCTGCACCATGACGTTGCCGTTGCGGCCGCAAAAAACGGCAAGCACATCTTCTGCGAGAAGCCGATGGCACTGACCCTGGCAGAGGCCCAAAACATGCTTGTTGAGGCTGAGAAGGCTGGTGTGAAACATTACCTGAACCACAACTATCGCCGATGCCCGGCGATTATGCTCGCAAAGCAGCTCATCGATGAGGGGAAGATCGGGCGCATCTTCCACTGGCGAGGAACGTATCAGCAGGACTGGATCGTCGATCCTGAGTTTCCGCTGACATGGCAGTTGCAAAAGGAAACGGCCGGGGCCGGCCCACATGCCGACCTGAACTCGCATAGTGTCGATCTTGCCCATTACCTGGTAGGCGATATCAAGAGTGTCTCTTGCCTCACGGCAAACTTCATCAAAGAGCGTCCGCTTGCCAGTGGTGGCGAGACCGCCTTCAGCTCCGGTGGCGGATCAGGGCCGAGGGAAATGGGGAAGGTGACCGTTGAAGATGCTTCGCTGATGATGGTTGAGTTTGAGAATGGCGCTGTTGGCTCTTTCGAAGCAACGCGATTTGCGCCAGGGCGAAAGAATCACAACTACCTGGAAATCTATGGCAGCGAAGGAAGCATTACATTCGATTTGGAGAGAATGAATGAGTTGCATTACTTCTCCCGAAATGATCCTGCCGCCGCCCAGGGCTTTCGCAAGATTCTTGCCACCGAGCCCTGCCATCCATATGTCGCGCATTGGTGGCCACCAGGTCATATGATCGGGTACGAACATGAGTTCACCCACGCCGTCGTTGATTTTGTGGATGCGATCGCGAACGATAGGACGGTCGAGCCCAACTTCGCCGATGGCGTGAAGTGCATCAAAGTTCTTGAGGCAGGACTCCAGTCGGCAGCAGAGGGAAGAAAGGTGTACCTATGATTCGAATCGGCGTGATCGGCACCGGAAGAGCCGGGCTGATTCATGCCCAGAATTATGCAACTTCTGTGCCAGGCGCCCGTCTTGCATGGCTAGTGGATTCCGATGACTCATCGCGCTTGAATGCGGCGAAAGAACTTGGCCTCGACGCCAACGAAAGCACCGAAGCTGACTATCGAGAAGCATTGAAGGACGATCGGCTGGATGCAGTTGTGGTGGCCACGCCAACCTCCTTCCACAGGGATATCGTCGTCGCGGCAGCGCAAGCGGGCAAGCACGTGCTGTGCGAAAAGCCGATGGCATTGACCGCGGATGACTGTGACGCAATGATCGCCGCGTGCGACACCGCCAACGTCAAATTACAGGTCGGGTTCATGCGGCGCTTCGATGCCGGATTTCGCGAAGCCTTTTCCAGGCTGCAGGCAGGCGAGATCGGCGAACTGGTGCATGCACGCTCGCTCACACACGGACCGAGCATCCCAAAGCCGTGGATGTTCGACATTGCGGAAAGCAACGGGCCTCTGGCGGAAGTCAACAGTCATGATATCGACACCATCCGCTGGTTCGCGGGCGACGAAGTTGCCGAAGTTTACGCGATGGCGGGAAACTACCGCTCGCCGGAAGCACGCGAGGCATTCCCCGATTTCTACGACCAGATCCATCTCAGCATGAAGTTTCGTCGGGGTGCCCAAGGCAGCATCAGCGGAGCACAGGGAGTCCGTTACGCTTACGATGCCCGGGCGGAAATCATCGGCACCGAAGGCATTCTCTTCGTCGGCGGGC
>JAQCER010000068.1 GCA_027618625.1 Verrucomicrobiota bacterium | reverse complement strand
ATTCCCAAGAAGTCCGGACCCATGCGGGCTGGGACTGCCCCGAGGAAGGCGCTGCCCGAGTCGCATGTGTTCGGCATCGGATTCTCAGCGATCAGCCGAGAGACATTCTTTGATGAAATGGCTCAAAGGATCCGCTCAAGAGATCCCCAGTACGTGGTGACGCCGAACCTCGATTTCGCGCGACTGGCCACTACCGAGCCTTCGTTCAGTCGCGCGCTCAAAGGCGCATCGATGCGGCTGTGTGATGGTGCAATTCTCTTTCATCTGCTTCGATTGAAACGAAGACCAGTTCCTGAAAAACTTTCTGGCTCCGATCTCACACCCATGATTCTGGACTGGGCCGTCGAGAACAAGCTTTCGATCTACCTGTTTGGCAGCGATGAAGCGACTCTGCAGAAAGTAAAAGATCGTTATGGTGCAGCGATCGTGGGCTTGGATGCACCTCCCTTCAGGAAAAACCTATGGGAAGACGACGAGCTGAACGCCCGATATGTGTCCCGGGTTCGTGCTCTGAATCCAGACATTGTCATGGTGGCGTTGGGGGCACCGAAACAAGAACTCTGGGCGGAAAAATATCACAAGGCAGCCGGAGCTCCAGTGAACCCTGTGCATCGGGGCCAGCCTGGATTTCATCGGAAACCGCGCCCGTCGTTCGCCAAAGATCCTGAGCGCCCTGTGCCTGGAATGGGTGTGGCGCCTGGCTATGGAGCCGCGGCGCCTCTGGCGCCGTTACCTGAGCGCTGCCCTGTTCCTGATCACCCATTTCTCCAAAGCCTGAATCCATTCTGAATCCAACAACTTCTATGTCCGCAGCCATTATCCGAAAACGAGTGCATCAACTCGAAAGCTATTTCCCACAGATCGACGACCTACGGGAAAAGTTTCAAATCTCGATACGCCGGGCTCTCAGCATTCCATTTGAAGCTGATTTTCAAGTACTTAAGCACTTTCCCACAGAGCCTGGTGCCGTTTATATCGACGTCGGAGCAAATCGTGGGCAGACTATTCGCACGATCCAGATGTATCGGCCAGAAGCGGATATCCACGCCTTCGAGCCCAATCTCCTCCTCAGTGCCCGGACACGCGACGCCTTTGCCAATCGCTCAAACATCAAAGTCTACAGCTACGGCCTGGGAGCACACGAGGGAACCTTCACTCTTCATGTCCCCCAATATCGGAAGAAGGTGTTCGACAGCTTGGCCTCGTTTGATCAGAAGAACGCTCGCGAGTATCTGGAGAAATACGTCGAGGGTTACGATGAGCAGTGCCTCCAGTTCGTTGAGATGGAGTGCAACGTGAAACCCATGGATGCGCTAAACCTGCGCCCGTCGTTCATCAAGATCGACGTGGAAGGCGCAGAGGATCAGGTGCTCGCCGGAGGATTGGGGACACTGAAAGCATCAGAACCCGCAATGCTCATAGAAGGCTTGCACTACAATGCCAAGGCGCTGGAGATCATCAATGATCTACACTTTGAAATCTACACGCTGCAAAACAACAGGTTGATCAAGGGGCAAAGAGACAGCCAGAACACATTCGCCTTCACAACAGGACGCCGTGCCCAGTTGCCAAAAGCGTTGTTCGAAAACTGAGCCAACGACTCGTTAGGCATCGCCCTTTCCCGCCTCGGGAGCCGCAGGTGCAGGCGCACGCCCAGCAGCCGTCGCCTCACTGGTCTTGCCCGGGATCATCTTTTTCGAGATCGGCCACGGAGCATCAACCTTCAGAACTTGAGGCGGTGCCAGTGAGATCGACGCCGTTTCATTGATCTGGTAGGTTCCGTAGAGGAGCGGCACGGCCGTGAAGCAAAGGTGATCCCGGTCCACCCGCTTGATATTGAGCAAAGCAGCGTAATCCTTGCTGCTGTCCACCGAGATTTCCTGACCGACCGAAAACAGAATGTCAGGAACTTCTCCAGAGGGAAAGACAAACTCAAAAATCGCATTTGGGAATACTCTCTTGGTCGTACCCGAACCACTGAAAGTCAATCCATCTTCCACATCCTCAATGGTATATGCCTGAACAAGCACGCCGGAAGTGAAGTAGTCATCCTCAGTGAGTCGACGCACTTCGGCGATCCGAAAAGTGCCTTCCACATAGATCGGCGGTTGATCATCGTAGTTCCAGAGATAGCTGCGCTTCAGCTTGTCGTTGGCGCCTTCCAGTTGCTCGCCACTGAAGTGGTAGAACTTCTGGTAAAGCTCCCGCCCGTCGTTGAAACGACCCGTTGGCACGGTATCATTCGTAAAGTCTTCAATTGGCTTCAGCTTCTCCAGCTTCGACAGCAGGTGGTAGTTGAAGGACTTCTCCGGAAAGGCGAACAGGTAGAGACTGAAGATCCAGGAGCCGACCGTCATCACCATGAGGAAGGTGATCAGAACCGTCCACCAGAACAGTCCAGAGTCCCGAGTGCGACGCCTGAAATCCCCGCCCTGGCCGTACGCTGGTCGGCGGGTGTTACTCATCGCTTCAAGTCGGATTGGCAGACGCAAGGTGGAGTGTGTGTGGGAATGTTAGAACCAGGATTCGGCCTCAAGTAACTGGTAAGCGTTGCGTGAGCACTAAGCAACATTGAATTTGTCAGATCGTTGGGATCGATGCGGATTATGCGTCCGCAGCGCTGTCCCCATTCGATCCACAGACAGCTCCGTCCATACTTTCATCGTAAGCCGGCACTTGACCTGTCATCGCGGGTTCGAACGACGTTCCGCAGCCACAACTCCGCGCAGCATTTGGATTCACAATCTTGAAGCCGCTGTCAGTGAGATCATCATTGTAGTCAAGCTCGACACCGGAAAGATAAACAAGGCTTTCCGCATCCACGAAAATCCGCACACCTTCGCGACCGAATTCTGAGTCTCCGTCAGCGCGTGAGTCTATCTTCATCGCGTATTGCATCCCGGCACAACCACCGCGCTCTACCAGCAGGCGCAGGCCGGCTTCCCCTGAATCCCGGGAAGTCGCAGCCAGCTTCCCCTTCAGGTGTTCAACTGCATTGTCTGTAAGCGTAATCATTTTTAATATATACCTGATAATGAACAGTTTAAATCGCGGTCACCCAGTTCAGAAGTATCGCCCAGAACCCGGCAATTATCTAGACTTCATTGGATTTTTCCGCTCATTCTCATTTGTAGAGCGAACCTCCGCCGCGTAAACACTTGATCTCAAGGCAACGCGCTCCATTGGCGAGCAGCCCAACTCTTTCATAGTATCGCATGGCAAAGATTCAAGTGCTCTCCGAAATTCTCGCCAGCCAGGTCGCTGCCGGGGAAGTGGTCGAGCGCCCAGCCTCCGTGGTCAAGGAGCTGGTCGAGAACAGCATCGACGCCGGGGCCGATAATATCGAAGTCCGGGCTCAGCGCGGCGGCATCGCTCTCATACGCATCGTCGACAACGGATGTGGCATGAGTCGCGAGGATGCGCTGCTCTGTCTGGAGCGCCACGCCACCAGCAAGATCCGTACTGCGGACGACCTCAGTTCCATTCGAACCCTGGGGTTCCGTGGCGAGGCGCTGCCGAGCATCGCCAGCGTTTCCCGCTTCACTCTCACCACACGCGAGACCGACGCCATTGCCGGAACCGAACTTACCGTCGAAGGCGGGAAGGTTGGAAATGTGCGCGACAGCGGCAGCGCTCCGGGCACTCAAATCGAAGTGCGGACTTTGTTCTACAATGTTCCAGCGCGGCGAAAATACCTTCGCACCGAGACCACAGAGTTCAGTCACATCGAGCACCACTTGCGCCTTCAGGCCATCGCCCATCCTGAAGTCAGCTTCACACTTCTTCACAACGATCGGCTGGTTTTCCAACTCCCGGCGACCACTCGTTTGATCGAACGGATCGAAGGCTTGATCGGTCGCGAGACTTGCGAGCACTTGATCGAACTCCCCGCCACCGACGGTGGAGCGGATGGCATCGGCATCCACGGCTTCATCAGCGAACCGGGATTCGGACGCTCAAACCGGAGTCTACAGCTCAGTTTTCTCAATAATCGCCCCGTCGAGAGCCCCGCCATCAACCACGGACTGCGCAATGGTTACCACGGCGCCCTGGCCAAGGGGCAGTATCCTGCCGCCATGCTGTTTCTAACCCTCGACCCGGCCGAAGTAGATGTGAACGTTCACCCCGCCAAACGCGAGGTGCGCTTTCTGGATGGCAACCGTGTCCAGAATGCCATCGCCACCGCCGTCATGCGGGGCCTCCGCAACAATGTGCGGGCCACCGCCCCACCCCCACCATCCGCACCCACTCCGCCCAAACCAACAGCCGAACCAAATCCACCCCATACTCCAACTCCAACTCCGGCTCCAGCCTCAGCCTCAACTTCCCCACCAAAGCCAGAACCAGCCCCCCGCGTTCACCGCGAATGGATCACGCCGCCAACCCAACCCGAGCTTCCAGCTGGACCGCCATCGGCTCTAAAAGGTGCAAATCCACAAACATCCACAGCCACATCCGAAGCGGCCCCCCCTGAGCTTCCAGGAAAATCGCCACAACCAGCAACACCAGCACCAGCACCGGCATCGGCCCAGGCTCCGGAGCCAGCAAAGCCCAAATTCCGATTAGTGGGCATGCTAGGCACCGCATACTCCGTTCTCGAAAGCGCGGAAGGCCTGGTGTTGATGGATCAGCGCGCGGCCCACGAACGGGTCCTGTTTGAACTGGCGCTGCGCCATCATGACAAGAACGCCGATGCGCCGTCCCAAGGCCTGCTCATCCCTGTCATGCTGCAATTTAGCCCGAAAGAATTTGATTTCGTCCGGCAAAACATCCCGGCAATCCAGCGCCTCGGCTTTGGCATCGAAGAATTCGGCAGCAACACTGTCAAAGTCGACAGCTTCCCCGCCTTCTGCAAGACCACCGACGCCCAAGCCTTTCTCGACATGGTTCTCGAAGGCCTGCACCAACTGCGCAGCCACGGTTCACCGCGCCTCACCGATGAAGCCATCGCCACCGCCGTCTGCCGCCAGGCCGTGCGCCAGCGCGATGCCCTTTCCGAAACAGAAATCCGCCGTCTGATCGACGACCTCCTCGCCTGCGACATGCCCTACTGCTGCCCCAACGGCAACCCGACGCTGATCCAGATCTCCTGGTCAGAGCTGGCGCGCAAGTTCGGCAAGCAAGGGTAAACTTCAACCGTAATTTTCATACGCACCAGAAAGTAAACGGGGCGCGTTGAGAACCATCGCAAAAACTCTAAAGCGCCATTTGACAGACCCCAGTGCCCCGATGTAGCGGAGGGACGGTATACGGAGAAATTGTTCTTATGTCTGATCCGATACCACCCATTCCTCTCGGCCTTAGTTTTGATGATGTCCTTCTCGTTCCCCAGCACAGTTCGGTGCTCCCGACAGAGGTCGACGTTTCCACCCGCCTGACCGACAAGATCCGGCTCAAAATCCCGATCGTTTCCTCCGCGATGGACACGGTTACCGAATCGGAACTGGCGATCGCACTGGCGCGCGAAGGCGGCCTCGGAGTCATTCACCGCAACTCCGAACCGGAGAAGCAGGCCGAGGCTGTTAGCAAGGTCAAGCGCTCGGAAAACACGGTGATTCAGAATCCGCTCACCGTGACCCAGGACTTCACCATGCGGGAGGTCTATGGCATCATGCAGGAGCATGGTGTGGCCGGCTTTCCCGTTGTCGACGAAGAACACAAACTCGTCGGCATGATGACCACTCGCGACATGTGGTTGATCGAATCCGAAGACACTCGCGTCGCCGATGTAATGACGCCAAAGGAGCGCCTCATCACCGCGCCCGTTAATACTCCGATCAACGAAGCGACCCGCCTGCTCTCAAAGAACCGGATCGAGAAGCTTCCACTCATCGATGAAAGCGGACGTCTGGCCGGAATGATCACCGCGCAGGACATTCAAAAGCGCCTACAGTTTCAGAGTTCGTGTAAGGACGAGCAGGGACGACTTCAGGTAGGTGGCGCTGTGGGCGTCGGCGAGGATTTTCTGGAGCGCGCAAAAATTCTCGTCGCAGCGGGCGTAGATGCTCTGTTCATCGACGCCGCTACCGGACACACCAGCCGAGTCCTCCAAGTCGTCGAAACTTTGGTCAGCGCGTTTAATGGTGAGATCCCGATCGTTGCCGGAAACGTGGTCACCCCTGAGGGTGCTGAAGACTTGCACAAGGCAGGGGCGGCTGCGGTCAAAGTAGGCGTCGGCCCTGGTTCCATCTGCACCACTCGCGTGATCGCTGGCGTTGGAGTGCCTCAGTTCACGGCAATTCAAGACGTTGCAAAATACTGCCGCTCCAACGGGCTTACGCTCATAGCAGATGGCGGCATTCGATACTCCGGCGATATGGTGAAAGCGCTCGCGGCGGGTGGCGACTGCGTCATGCTCGGCTCGCTGCTGGCAGGAACCCGCGAAAGCCCGGGCAACATGGTCAATCACCAGGGGCGCACCTTTAAAGAATACCGCGGCATGGGATCACTGAAAGCCATGCGCAAAGGTTCCAGCGATCGCTACGGCCAGAACGCCTCGGGCAAGCTGGTCGCAGAGGGCGTCGAAGCAAGGGTGCCTTACAAAGGACGCCTGTCCGACGTCGTCTTCCAACTGCTCGGCGGTCTGCGCTCTGGCATGGGATACGTCGGAGCAGGCACACTGGACGAGCTGCGCCAGCGCGCGAAATTTGTGCAGATTACCAGCGGCGGTCTGCGCGAAAGCCACCCGCACGATATCGTCATCACGGAAGAACCGATCAATTACCAAAGTTTCTAGTCCTGGCATCGAGCCCACTTTTCTTTTCTCACATGAGTGACCACTCCCCCATCGCCGTCATCGATTTCGGCTCTCAATACAGTCAACTGATCGTCCGCCGCGTCCGTGAACTCGGTTGCTTTGCAAAGTTATACGGGCCAGGCGAGCTGCACCTCACCGGAGCACCGGCAGCGGTTATCCTGTCCGGCGGACCACGCAGCGTCTCCGAACCAGATGCGCCCGACATTGATCTCGACTACCTGCGATCCCTTGGCGTCCCGGTGCTCGGCGTCTGCTACGGCATGCAGCTGCTGAACACCAGGCACGGTGGCGATGTCAAGCCATCGGATCGCCGCGAGTACGGTCCGGCCACACTGATTCCATCGGACTCGGAATGCCCGCTGTTCGCAGGCATGTCGAAGGCTTCCCAGATCTGGATGAGCCACTCGGATACCGTCGGTGCATTGCCTGACAACGTATCGGTGATCGCCAGAAACCAGCACGGCACCCCAGTGGCATTGCAATTTTCCGACGACTGGTTCGGCATCCAGTTTCACCCGGAAGTCACCCATTCCCACGAAGGCAACCAGCTGCTGAAGAACTTTATCGCCCTGGCGAAGGACGCGCCCAAGTTCGAAATCGCCTCGTTCAAAGACCACCTGATCAAGGAGATCAAAGAACAAGTGAACGGCCGCGAAGTAGTATGTGGAGTGTCTGGTGGCGTCGATTCCACAGTGCTCGCCGTGCTGCTCAGAGAGGCTGAAATCCCCATGCGCGCCATCTTTGTCGACCATGGCCTGCTGCGCAAAAATGAAGCCGCCGAAGTAGTGGCGCAATTCGAAGAACTCGGCGTCCCTATCGAACTGATTGACGCGTCGGAGCGGTTTCTGTCAGCCCTCAAAGGACATTCAGATCCCGAAGAGAAACGCAAAATCATCGGCGGCTTGTTCATCGACGTCTTCTTCGAGGCCGCCGACGATATCGAATTGCTGGCGCAAGGCACCCTCTATCCTGACGTCATCGAAAGCGCGTCCAGTGGCTCTGCAGCATCAAAAATCAAGACTCACCACAACCGCGTCGACCGCATTCTCGACCTGCAGAAAGAAGGTCGCGTGCTTGAACCCTTGGCCGAACTCTTCAAGGACGAAGTGAGGCAATTGGGAACGACGTTAGGGATCCCGCGGCCGATCCTCTACCGGCACCCCTTTCCCGGCCCTGGCCTCGCCGTGCGTTGCCCGGGAGCCATCACTCCCGACAAACTGGAGATCATCCGCGAGGGAGATGCCATCTTCATGCGCCAGCTCAAGGACAGTGGCTGGTATGACAAAGTCTGGCAAGCCTACTGCGCCCTCATTCCTGTGCGCACCGTCGGAGTCAAAGGCGACGAACGCTCCTACGAATTCGCCGTTTCTCTGCGGGCCGTCATCTCGGAAGACGCCATGACTGCACACTGGGCTCACTTGCCCTACGAACTGCTGGGCGCAATCTCAAACGAGATCCTCAACAGCGTCCGCGGCGTCAATCGCGTCCTCTACGACATCTCCACCAAGCCCCCAGCAAGCATCGAATGGGAGTGAACTAACAATTCTGTAATTTGCTCGAACGGCATTTTGTTGCCATGCAGAAGCAAGGTCTTCATCGAGAGCAATAAGAACACTACAAAGGGTTCATCAGCACAGAGGGCGATCCGATACGTCGGATCGCCCTCACTTGGAATCCGAGCCGTTGTGCTGCTTTTTGGAGGGAATTGACGCGCCTTTTGGCTTGAGCTTCGGTTACGGTGCCGACGATTTTGGGGAATCGTGTTGGTGCCATTTTGGTAACTGCCGCCATCGTCCTGGCAGTTTCCGAACAACGGGCCACTGCTCATTAGGGGCGTCGAGGTTTTTGCCTTCTCTTCGTCGCGAGACAGCCGTGGCGATCGAATCAAAGGTGCCGTGCCCGTGCCGGTCGATCCGTAGTCACGAATCCCTGGCAATAAACCATATAGACCGCAATCTTTGTCTACCTTTTATTCCACGTCCCCTATTATTGCTCCCTATTATTGCTCCAACGGTGCTCATGTTAGCCTAAATCCCGGAATGGATTCGCTGCAAAGGCGCGATGATCTTTCATGCAGAGAGAGTTGAGCAAAACCGTTCACTCATCGTTTCGATGAGTCATTCTATTTTCAGAACTTCCTCAGGCTTCGCGCCCTTTGCGTCTTCGCGGTTAATCTCATAAATATTCCTGGAGCCGTGAGGATCAGTGGCAGCCATAGGTGACGGAACAAACGGTGATCGCTCCCCAAGATCAGAAAGCATTGCATTAGAAGCCTTTGAGTTTTGAGTGCTCACGCCTTCCGACACAGATCCCGTAGAGCCATCACTCCACCCCACTCGCCACCGTTCATCGCGCGCGCCCCGGACTCCCGCTTCTCGCCAAACCTCGCCCTCTCCCGTTCAAAGAAGCCGTCTACAAACGCACGGCTCCCTAACACTCCTCCTTCAGTAAAATAGCGCACCCGACAGCGCAACACCTGCCACATCGGCAACCTCCCACCATTCTTCAGCTCAGCCTCGATCCGTTCTCGACTGAAGCCTCCCTTCGCCTTCGCCGTCCCTTCCCAGTCTGTCT
>JAQCER010000067.1 GCA_027618625.1 Verrucomicrobiota bacterium | reverse complement strand
TCCAAAAAGCCCCCCTTTGGGACTGGCCCTACCCTAACGAGGATACACATTGGACAAGATGCGGCGTTTCAATCCAGTCAATCCAGTCAATCCAGTCGAGGTTACGGGTTGTGACAAGGCCCGACTTCGGCGATATTAGAAACAAATTTGTCAAATGTTCCGAACTCGAGTCAACATGGAGCAGGCGGAGCACAACTCCCTAGCTCCCTATGCGCAGCTGAGCGGCAATTCCGCCGGACGCATGTACCAGGAGCGTGCCCACCCCTACCGTACCGATTATCAGCGTGATCGGGCGCGAGTCGTGCATTCGAGAGCATTTCGCAGACTTGAATACAAAACCCAGGTTTTCCTGAACGGCACCGGCGATCACCTGCGCACCCGGCTGACCCATACCATTGAGGTAGCATCGATTTCACGCACCATTGCCTGCGCTCTGGGTGCCAACGAAGACCTGGCCGAAGTGATCGCTCTCGCCCACGATCTTGGCCATGCACCATTCGGCCATACTGGCGAAGAGAAGCTGAACGAGATCATGCGTGGCCACGGCGGCTTCGAACACAACCTGCAAAGCCTGCGAGTGGTCGAGCTGCTCGAGGTGAAATACCCGCGCTTTCCCGGACTGAACCTCAGCTACGAGGTCCTCGAGGGTTTGCGCAAGCACGATCGCGGCTATTCCCGCCCGGCCTTCGCCGACACGCAAGAAGAGACCTTTGCCAATCCGTCACTGGAGGCTCAAATTGCCAACGTCGCTGATGAAATCACCTACTACAGCCACGACCTGGACGATGGTCTGGATCACCATCTGATCACCGTCGAGCAATTGAATGAAATCGAAATCTGGAACGTTTGCTACGACTTCGTGCGCAAGCATTTTCCAGATTTGAAGGGCAACGAATTGATCGCCTATGTCATCCGAACGCTCATCGACTACCAGGTCGAACAGCTGGTGGCAGCAACGCATGAGCGACTCGAAACGGAAAATTTTGACGCTGCCGATGCGGTCCGCCGCCATCCAAGAATGATCGTCGCCTACAGCGATCGAGTACGCCGCATGAACCAGCAACTGCGAAAATTTCTCTACCAGAATCTCTATTACCACCCTGACGTGAACGGCCCGAATCGACATGGCGGGGAGTTAATCGAAAGCGTTTTCAGCGCCTATCTTGAGAACCCGGAAATGCTGGGCAACGCCGCCACCCGTCGACTGGAAGACGAAGGCCTGCATCGCACAGTCTGTGACTATATTGCAGGAATGACCGACCGCTTCATCATGGACGAAGCAGTGCGCCTCGGCTTGCCCCTGTGTCGATGATCATCCGCTTCGATCTTCAAATCAAAGTAGCAGCGTCATGAAAGTGTCCCGATCAACTGCTTCCCTGATCATTGCATTGAATGCGGCAGCAGTGGTCGTGGTGCTCGTCATCGTGATGCAGTGGCCGAGGCACGTAGTCGTTCCCACCGAGCAACCACCGGCTGAACTTGAGATTCGGGAGCGCATCGGTCTGCTGGCTCCCGATCCTGACTGGAGTGAATTGGAAGTCTATCAGGAAACGATCACACGTGAAGACTTCGAGTCACTGCTTACCGATGTCTTCAGCGCAGGCGACACCTGGAAAGCCGCCGTGCGTATCGGCGACTCCCATGCGGATGTCGACACGCAGGATGGTAAAGGATTCCGGCTTCGGTTCGCCACCCAGCCTTCGGTCAAACCTCCCATGCGCTACTGGCGCAGTGCCAGCGAACTTCCGACAGTCGACGGAGACAGCGATCGACCGCTCAAAGGAATGCGGATCGCTATCGATCCAGGTCACATTGGCGGCAAATGGGCACAAGCCGAGGAACGCTGGTATTCCATCGAAAAGGGCACGGAGGTCATGGAAGGCACCATGACCCTGCAGGTGGCAAAGCTGCTCAAGCCGCAGTTGGAAAAAATGGGCGCACAGGTGTTTTTGACCCGCGAACAGACGGAGCCGGTGACCAACATGCGTCCGGCCGACTTCGAAGCAGCCGCTGCAGACTACCTGCGATCCATCGGCAAAAACCCACAGCAAGACCAGAGATCTCTCGAATTCGAACGTGATAAAATGTTCTACCGTACCCAGGAGATCCGCACGCGTGCCTGGCTCGTCAATGACATCTACAAGCCCGATCTCGTCCTGTGCCTCCACTTCAACGCCGAGTCATGGGGAAATCCCCACAAGCCCCAGTTCGTCGACCGCAACCATCTGCATCTCATCGTCAACGGAACCTACAGCCTGTCTGAGATGCGCCTGCACGACCAGGTCTTCGATATGATGCAGCGCATCCTCCAGCGTACCCATGAGGAAGAAACCGCCGTCAGCACCGCCGTCGCCGAGTCCATGGCCGAGGCCACCGAACTACCAGCCTTCCGTTATGGCGACAATAACGCCCAACAAATCGGCGAATCCGAATTTGTCTGGGCGCGCAATCTCCTCGCCAACCGTCTCTACGATTGCCCCACCGTCTTCCTCGAACCCTACGTCATGAATCACCGCGAAGTTCACGATCGCGTCCGCGTCGGCGACTACGAGGGCACACGCTCGATCCATGGAAAAAGGCTCAAGAGCATCTTCCGCGAATATGCCGATGGCGTCGCAGAAGGCGTGCGCGCATACTATTTGAGACAGCGGGCACGGAAGTAAATGTATATGTCAGCCTCCCTTTTAAGAATCCCAAACTCACCCCAAGGGCGATGTTCCTATTCCCCTATTCCTCCACCTGCACACGGTAGTAGCGCACGGCCGTCTCAGCTGGACTGCCCGTCTCCTTGAAGGACTTTCGGAGCCTTCATTTTCGGAGCCGTCCTGCAGTTCCTCCCAATCCTGAAGATCGGTGCAACCAAATACTTGCGCAACAATACAGGTTGCGATTCATTTCCGCTCAACCATGCGCAGCTGTTGGCTAGCGAACTCTCAAGAAAGAACCATGAAAATCCGTGTTTTTGACATCGCCCTTTGCTTCCTCATCAGCGGCCTCCTTGTGGCGTGCTCCACTTCGCGGGCCACTGGAGATTCACAACGTCGTGGAGGGTCTGTGGTCAGCTCGCAGAATGGAAAAGCATCGTGGTATTCGGCGAGAACGAACGGAACCCGTACTGCAAGCGGCGAGCCCCTCAGCGACAAGGCGTTCACCGCTGCTCATCGGACACTTCCCTTCGGAACCCAGGTGCGGGTCACCAACACGGTCAACGGGAAAAACGTCATTGTCCGAATCACAGACCGTGGCCCCTTTGGCAAGCATCGAATCATCGATCTAGGCCACGCAGCAGCCAAACGCCTCGACATGATTAAAGCAGGCGTAGTGCCGGTCCGAGTTGAGGTGCTCAAGTGAGTGCCCGACGATGATTTTGGAATGCTGATGACACGCCACATCCAGACTACCGCCCCTTCGACTGGCGCCCTGCTCGCTTTTTTGCTGCCGAGGTTGTCTTAACCTTGGCATTCTTTGGCGTCTTCCTCTTTTTGGCGGATTTCCTCGGTTCAGGCAAGGCTGGAACGTCTGAAAAATCGATACCAAATATACCTGAGAGATCGGAATCGTTGAGTTGTTCTTCGTGATCAGGAAGAGTGCCGTCGAGGGAATCGATGGCTGCGCTCTGGATCAATTCAAGGTGGTCGACGCCACGCAGCCGGAAGAAGAGCTCCGGTGAATCGTCGAGCCGCGCCCCTACGCCGTAGAGGGTAGCGGCGACGTGCTTGCACATCACGGCCCAGTCGGGGCAGGAGCAGGAGAGCTTGATCTCCCGCGTGCTGGGAAAGAGGCCCTCATCAAGATCGATGATGCGCTTGAGCACGGCATCGGAGACTTTACCCCGCAACAGGTCTAACAAGGTTGCGACCTGCCCTGCGCAGTCACCTTTGAATTTCTTCCATCGGGCTTTGCCGAGCGGGCTCACAGTGATCTCGATTTTGTAGAGATCGGAACCGGACACAAGGGCTGTGATCTTTCCAGTGTCGATGTGCAAATGCACAACCGAACCGTTGCGCACATAGGTGCGTCCACGCGGAAGGCGGTTGGCGTAATCGCCCATCGATTCCAGATGCTCGCACCAGGCCTCGCCCCAGAAGGTAAGCGCCATCTTTCGACTGGAAAAGGCTCGGATCGGTTGAGGGGATTCGTCTTTGCCGAGCATGCATTTCAATGCGGCGTCGGCGCTGCGGCGACGCTCACGAACAGGCACATATGGTCTCCATCCCCAGGACATGGTTTCTTGCTAGATTCGATATGGTTGGAATGTCAAGTTCATGCGCCCAGGGCACTGTCGATGTCGATGGCTACAAAATTGAGCAACTCGTCGGTGTCCATTTCAGTAAGAAGCTTCTCTGCTCCGCCAGCATTGCCGAGCACGTCGTCCGCGAGGGCGCGCTTGTCACTGATGAGCTGATCGATTTTCTCCTCGATGGTGCCCTGGCAGACAAACTTGTGCACCAGAACGTTGCGCTTCTGGCCGATGCGGAACGCGCGGTCGGTGGCCTGATCCTCGACGGCAGGGTTCCACCATCGGTCGAAATGGATGACGTGTGAGGCGGCGGTGAGATTGAGACCAGTGCCACCGGCTTTCAGCGAGAGGACAAAAAACGGCGGCCCGTCCTCGCGTTGGAATTCGTTCACCAGTTGCTGGCGTTGTTTGACCGAGGTGCCGCCATGCAGGATCTGGCCCGACTGTCCGAACACCTCCTCGAGAACCGTAGCGAGTGGGGTTGTCATCTCGCGAAACTGAGTGAATACGAGCACTTTTTCTTGACGCGAAGCCACTTCTTCACAGAGCCCAATGAGGCGCTGAAACTTGCCGCTGCCTTTGACTGAATAATCGCCTGTGCCCCCCCACTGCGCCGGGTGATTGCAGATTTGTTTGAACCGCTGAAGGAAGGACAAAACCAGGCCGCGTCGTTGAATCCCGGTGACCTGGTCGGATTCGAGAGCTTCCCTGAGATCGCTCACTGCTCGCTGGTAGTGGGCCGCCTGGACTTTGGTAAGTTGGCACCAGGTGCGCAGCTCGGTCTTATCCGGCAAATCGCTGATGACTGATTTGTCGGTCTTGAGGCGGCGCAATATGTAAGGCCGTGCCAGCGTCCGCAGCGGTGCGTAGTTGGGCGTCGAGCCGCTCTCGAGTTCTTTTACCAGGCGCTTGAATTGGCTGGGTGTGCCCAGCAGGCTGGGATTGATGAAATCGAACAGCGACCACAGATCACCGAGGCGGTTCTCGATGGGCGTGCCGCTGAGAGCGATACGTGAGTGCGCTTTGAGTTGCTTGACGGAGCGGGTTTGGGTAGAGTTAGGATTTTTGATTGCCTGGGCCTCATCGAGGATGACAAGGTTCCAGGATTGCTTTGAAATCCCATTCAGGCGCTTGAGCAAGCCGTAGGTGGTGACGACGAGATCGTAGTCGCTGTAGAATGTTTCGGGGGTGGCTTCTGCTGCATCGCGGGCTTCCTTGGGTGTCTGCGAGGAGTGGAGGAAGAACGGCTTCAAGTCCGGGGCGAAGCGTTCAAGTTCCGCACGCCAGTTCCCCAACAAAGAAGTCGGCACGACCAGCAGGCTGGGTGGATGTTTCGAATGTGCTTTTTCCCTTCTCTTTCCACCGGGACGACTACGCCGCTTTACGGCGAGCAACAGAGCGATGATCTGAATGGTTTTGCCAAGCCCCATGTCATCAGCTAGGCAGGCACCGAGTCCCATCTGGTAGACGAACCAGAGCCAATTGACTCCAGCCCTCTGATACGGCCGCAGAGTAGCATGCAACTCCTCACCGGGGCAGGCATCTTCGGCCTGACTGGGATCCCGCATCTTGACCAGAACGTCCCGCAGCCAGTCGCCAGCGTGCATTTCGGTCCAACTGCCAACCTGACCATCTTCGTCGAACGCCACCGCACCACTGGCCCGCCCGAAACCGGACAGCATGCGCATGCCTTCGAGAAACGATACACCGGATTCGTAGTGATTGTCTGCAACTTCGATCCAGTGTTCCAACACCTCAGTGAGCTTGTCACGATCGACCTCGACCCACTGCCCTTTCAAGCGCACCAGATTGCCGTCGCCCTCTAACAGATCCACCAGTTCATCCGGACTCAGAACTTCTCCATTCAGCGCGACTCCCACAGAGAAATCCAACATGCCGTTGATTCCCATCATGCTGGCCTGGCTTCCCATGCTCACCTGCACAGTGGGCCGCGGCGGGCGCTTCGCTTTCCACCAGTCCGGGATGCGCACCACAAGCCCGGCGGCTTCCATCGCCGGAATCTCGTTCATGAAATGCCAGGCCTGATCCGGTGTCCAGGCGAGTGGCTGAAAAATGCGTCGCGAGTCGACCAGTTCGCGAACGGTGGGGCTGGCCTCCGCAGCAAGCTGCACCGGCACTAACAATCTTTCAAGAGCAGGCTTGTCACCTTTCCCGGCATACTGTTTCAGCGCGCGGCCCAACGGAATGTACTGGAGCCGCTCTGCCTTTTCCGAAAGGGCGTGAGTGTAAGTGGCGATGAAGGCGAAAGGGCGTCGCTCATCGCGTTTGTTCTCGGCCAGATGAAAAGTGACGCGCCCAACCAGTTGCTGCAGCGGATTGCTATCACGCAACCAGCCAACGATGCCATCGGCGTGGTCGGCGGCGGCTTTGAATGCAACGCGCTGCATGCCCTGCCAGAAGGATTCGAGCACTGAGAGGTTCAGGTATTCCATACCACGCCCCGGAGGTGCCTGATTGAGAAACGCTTCCCAGCATTCTGCAGCTGGCATCGGCACGGGTTCCGGAGCCACAGCATCCGGTGGAGTCTGAATTCGCAACGCCCCCAGAAAATCCAGAGCCAGCGTCCGCCAGTAGGGCAAGGTGCCCGGCAGCTCTGCGTTCGCTAGCGTCGATCCAAGGTGGAGCAATCCATCCGCAGTGGACTTCGCCAGCGCAATGCGCAATGCTTCCACCAGCGCTCCCGAAAGCACCGGTCGACTGACCGATTCTTCCCGAAGATGCAGATTACCGGATGGAGTGAGATCGAGCGTGTGCGACATGTTCCCTGAGCGCTTCTTATTCAGGAGAAGTCCGGACAATGCAACCCAAAGTTCGATTCGGTCCTGGCCAAGGAGCGGCGGACTCCGATCCGCCGCATTCAATCATCTGGGCTTGTTGGAGGATTGAGGTTCCTTGGGAAAGAATCGGGCGATGATTCCCTTTTGCTTTCGACAGAGTTCTTCGGTCTCCTTCCTGCTCATGACCATGAAGGCGGTGGAAAGCGCATCGGACAGGGCTGCGTTCGGGGCTTGGGCCCAGATGATGGGGCGGCTGTTGTCGGTCATGGAACATGGGCGACCAGTGCGGGGATCGATGATGTGTTCGCCCTGGACTTCGAAACCGGTGCCGCTGACGGCGTTCCCGTCCGTCAGAAAGGTGGGAAGTTGTTCGGCGGGCCCCACTTGCACTGGCCAGCCCTTTGATCCATCGGGTGCAGTGCCAATCGCCAGCACACTGCTGCCTCCGGCGCTGAGCAGTGCGTTTTCGATGTCCCAATCCAAGAGAAGTTCGGCAGCTTGATCGAGCGCGTAACCTTTGCCGATACCACCGAGGTCAATGTGCATTCCGTCCACCTTCTTCGTGGCGGTAGGGCCAGACGGCGTGACCTCGAGGTGCTGCCAGCCACAGCAGGCGCGTGCTTTGGCCAGATCTTCATCGCTAACGTGGCGACTTCCTGCCCCGCGCCAGAGTTTGAACAATGGGCCAATGGTGATATCGAACGCTCCACCAGTAGCCTGGGCTACATCACGTGCCAGCAACAGACAATCGCAGGCGCCTGGACCGACGTAAACTTCCTCGCCAGTGGCGGCGGCATTGAGGCGGGAGATATCGCTGCCGGGTCGGAATCGGCTCAACTCTGACTCGATCAAATCGATCTCACGAAAGGCGGCATCTGCGGCGAATTGGGCCTCATCGTTATCATCAGAAACCATGACGATCTGGAACGTCGTGGCCATGGCGTAGTGTTGAAATTGCCAGGCGTGCGTCATTGCTCTGAATTGCTTGGTGGCAGCGGAGCTTCTTCCGCTGGCGGCAACAGAACCTTGTGGATGAAGACAGTCAGAAAGTGGCTCGGGCGCAGGCTGAAGATACCGCGATCCTCAACGTGTGTCGCGGCAAGGCGCTGCCGGAAATAGTCTGCGCTACCAGGCTCGGTGATGATGACATCGGTGCGGGCAAGGATCTCGTCGGACGGCATGGACGTGGGAAAGCCGACCGTCTCGTGCATTCGAGTGTACCATGGCAACGGCCACGCAGCTTCCGAGTGGATCACTTGCACCTGCAGCCAGTCGTTCGCAGCGTTCGGGTGCTTGATCGCAGCGAGTTCGTCGAGACGTTTGAGCAGGCGATAAAAGGCCGTCGAGGTGTGGGTATACACATAAGGATTGCGCGTATCCGCGGCCAGTCGACGGCCAGTGGCGCGCCGGGCTTGATGGCCAAGGTGAGCGCACATGCCAACGATGAGCAGAGTGAGAACAGCGCGCATCCACCCTTTGCGGAGTGTCTGCCAGAGGCTCGCCGCTCCGAATCCGGCGAGTAAAATGAGAGCATGGTGAAATCCGAGAATGGTCCACGGAGTCTTGTAGCTGATGATGGAATAAACGACGATCAGCACCGCAGCGTAGAATGCAAGGAAGCGCGGCAGCAGCAGCGAGCCGTCCTCCTTTGGCCTGCGAAACAACGAAAATCGGGCACCGATGATTCCCAGCAGGAGAATTCCCGCTTCTGTCCACCGGTAGTAGTCTTTATTCCAGAACAGGAGCTGGAGGTAGTAGAACCACGGCTTCTCATGCCCGCTGCCTTCAGCACGTTTGAGATAGCTGGCGTAGGTCGTGATGCTCTCGATCAAGCCGGCTGGGATATTCGTAAAGAACGATGAGTAGAAGAGAAACCAGGTCACTAACAATGCACCCATCAGCGGTTTCCAGTGGCCGAACTTGAGTGGTCGATCCCTCACCTGCGCGGTAAATTTTTCACCCGATGCGGGCCTCATCCAGCCGAAGGCAACACAGCCGGTGAAGGCGGCACCCATGGCAAAGTAGTGGATCACGCAGGTCTCCTTTGCCGCATGCATCATTGCCAGAGAAATCCCTGTAGGAATGAGCCACCAGGGGCTGCGCGATTTCCAGTATCGCCAGCCGCAAATGATCGCCGCCAGGCTGAAGAAAACCAGCAGCAGCTCCATGATGTAGTAGCGGCTGTAGAAGACAAAGATCGGTGACACCGCCAGAAATGACGCTGCGGCCGCAATGGCACCTCCACCCAGCTCACGACGCAGCGCAAGGCTCAGTAGTAGGATCGCCATACAGGTGACGACA
>JAQCER010000066.1 GCA_027618625.1 Verrucomicrobiota bacterium | reverse complement strand
GATGCCAACGTCTTTTCGTTCCACGACGAAATCGTGATCAACGAAATCATGTACCACTTCCGCGGAGATCCCGGGTCGCCGCACATTCCGCCGATCACCCAGGATCTCGAGATCATTCCCATCAACGCTCTGTGGCGCTTCAATGAGAGCGGCGCGGACCTCGGAGCCGGCTGGGCCCAAAGTTCCCACGCCGTCAACAATGTCGACTGGTTCCAGGGCGCCGCCCTGCTCGGTGCAGAAACAAGTGTCGATGCGCTGCCGGAGCCATTGCGCACGGAGTTCGCCAATCCCTCCGGCAACGATATCGTCACCTATTATCTGGAAACGGATTTCGAGATTGCTGCGGAGCTGCTGGAGAAACTGTCGGATCTCAAAATAAGGCACGTTGTCGACGACGGTGCGGTGTTCTACCTCAACGGGGAGGAAGTTCTCCGCTTCAACATGGGCGATGGGGCCGTTACCGCCGCCACCACCGCTAACGCGAGCGTGAGCAATGCCGAATACTCGGATCTGGTGTCGTTGCCTGCCGATCGGCTCGTCGTTGGAACGAACCGGCTATCCGTCGAGCTTCATCAGCGTTCGCCGACCAGCGGCGACGTCATTTTTGGCGCCGAATTGACGGCAACGGAATTTGTCAGGCCAGCGGCACCAGCGGTTCCCATCGTGGAGCGGGATGAAGAGTGGATCGAGCTCTTCAACAAATCGGAGAGCACGGTGGATCTTTCGGGATGGAGGCTACGAGGCGGCATCTCACTCGATCTTCCCGAGGGCACGGTCATCGAGGCGGGGGCGTTCGTCGTCGTTGCCAATGACGCCAGGGCGCTCAAGGAGAAGCTTCCAGGCATCGGTGCCCGCATTGTCGGGGATTTCCAGGGCCAACTTCGCAATTCGCATGACACCATCCGGCTCGAAGACGCCACCGAGAACCTGGTCGACGAAGTGACTTACTTCGACGGTGGGCGCTGGCCGGATCTTGCCGACGGCGATGGCTCCAGCCTGGAACTTCGGGACACGAACGCTGACAACTCCAGCCCCGATGCCTGGGCGGCCAGCGACGAGTCCGGAAAGATGCCATGGCAGACGATCCGCTACCGCATGGACGGCGATCAGGAATATGGGTTGACGACGTTTCGGGAGTTTCGGATCGGAATGTTGCGGGCCGGCGAAGTATTGCTCGACGACATCCGCGTGGTGCGTGATCCGGACGGCGAAGCTGAGGAACTTCTCCAAAACGGATCCTTTGAAACCGATCCCGGCGACGACAAATGGCGCAACCTCGGAAACCACCGGCACAGCGTGGCCATTCCCGAACCCGGAAATCCCGGAAACATGGTGCTGCATCTCGTCGCCACAGGCTCGACGGACACGCGTCACAACCATCTTGAGACGACGTTCGTCGACAACACCGCGCTCAATCGATCTGTTATGTATGAAGTCTCCTATCGCGCGCGCTGGCTCGCCGGCTCCAACCAGCTCAATACCCGCGGCTATTATCAGCGCATCGCCCGCACCACTCAACTTGAGCGGCCGGAAGTCTGCGGCACGCCCGGCGCACCCAATTCCCGCCGCGAAGACAATATCGGGCCGACGTTTTCCAACCTCAAACACGAGCCTGCGATCCCTGAGGAAAACCAGCCCGTAACCGTATCCATCGATGTCAAAGACCCGGATGGTCTCGGAAACATCGTCCTGCATGCGAAGGTCGACGGCGAACAAGCGGAGAGCACCATCAATCTGTCCGCGGCTGGCAATGGCCGGTACTCGGGCACGCTCCCCGGCAAATCGGCTAGGACCGTCGTGCAATTCTGGGTCACAGCGCGCGACTCCTTGGGCGCGGAGTCGATGATGCCCGCCGCCGGCCCGGATTCACGCGCCCTCTTTCAAGTCGAAGATGGCAGGGGAAAAGATCTGCCGGCACAGGAGTTGCGCGTCATCATGCTCGATCGCGACAGCGACTTCATGCACGACCGGTTCAACTTGATGAGTAACGAGCAACTTGGCGGCACGGCGATCTACAACGGTGCTGAGGTCTTCTACGATGTGGGTGTGCGCTTGCGGGGAAGCGGCGCGGGACGGGCGCGAGATGGGAACGACTACCGCGGATTCCGGGTTGCGTTTCCTGCGGACCACTTGTTCCGGGGCGTGCATGACAGCGTCGGCATGGACCGTTCCGGCCGCGCGCCGGGGGCCAAGCGCCAGGATGAAATCTACGTCAAGCACATGTTCAACCGCGCCGGCATACCCGCAATGTATGACGACCTGGTTTTCTTCATTCCTCCAACCACCGAGCATACCGGGACTTCCATAATGCTCCTGGCAGCCTACGGTTCGGTTTTCACCGAGTCGCAGTTCGAAAACGGGCAACGCGGTTCGATCTTCAACTACGACATCACCTATGATCCGGCTTCGTCAACGGGCGGGCGCGAAGGCCTCAAGCCGCCAGTTCCCTTCACTCATATCGGCACCGACTTGAGCGATCTCGGCGATGATAAGGAACAATACCGCTCGCCGTTCGAAATTCGCACCGGGGGCCGGCGCGACGATTATTCGGGCCTGATCAATTTCTGCCAGGCGCTCGATTCGCCCAAAGATGAGATCGCCGCGCAAATCGGCGAGTGGATGGATGTCGACGAGTGGATGCGCTACGCCGCCCTCACGATTCTGTGCGGCATTGGCGATACCTACATCTCGGGAGGATTGCAGCACAATATTCGCCTTTATGTGCCGGAAGATGGACGCGGTGTCGCCGCGCTGCCATGGGACATGGATTTCGTTTTCTCCGCAGGCACGACTTCATCGCTGATCCCGGGGGGTGGGAGATTCCGGAACGTGTTCAGAGTTCCCCGCTACGAGCGCCTTTACTGGGGCCACGTGCAGGACCTCGTGAACACGACGTTCAACGAGGGATACATGGCACCATGGCTGCAGCATTATGGCGATGTCGTCGGTCAGCGCTTCGCAGCGCAGGTTGGTTACATTCGCAGCCGCGGCGCGCATGCTCTCCGGCAGATTCCGGACGAAATTCCGTTTTCCGTGACAGCAGGTGCCGAAGATTTTGCAGTCAATGCCACCCAGGCCGTGCTCGAAGGCGTCGGCTGGGTGAACATCCGCGAATTTCGTCTCGCCGGAAGCGATGAAGCTCTCCCTGCCGAATGGCTCGATGATGAGAAGTGGAGAGTTCCGGTGCCACTCCACTCCGGCGTCAACACGATCATTCTCGAAACCTACGGTTTCCAGGGCACCAAACTGGACACGCACACCGTCAGGATCACGAGCCTCGTCGAGACGCCGACGCCGCCCGAGTTCCTCCGGATCACGGAGATTCACTACCATCCGGCAGACCCGGACGGCGAGAATACGGAGTTTATTGAAGTCCGGAACATCGGAACGAATCCTCTCGACATCGGGGGCGTCACCTTCACCGGCGGGATTGCGTTCACATTTCCCATTGGTACGACTCTGGGTGCGGGCGGTTACATGCTCGTCGTGCAGGAGCGTGCGGCGTTCGAAGGGCGTTACGGCCGGGCCCTTCCCGTCGCCGGAGAATTCGGCCCTGCGGCTTTGAACAACGGCGGAGAGACGATCGAACTCCGTGACGCCTCGGGGAACATCATCCACCGGTTCACATTCGATGACTCCTGGCACATCGAGACCGACGGCGCCGGGCCTTCCCTGGTGGTGGTTGACGACTCGAAGCCGGTGGCGGACTGGAACACGGCGGCCCAATGGGCTGCCAGTAGCGTGATGCATGGCACCCCGGGGCGGGGCGAGACGGCCGCCATCATTCACTTTGCTTCCTGGCAAAGCCTTCACTTTACCGAAGCCGAAATCGCCGACCCCGGAATCAGCGGCCCTGACGGCGACTTGAACGGCGACGGCACGACAAACCTTCTCAAATACGCCTTCGGACTCGATCCCCGAAAACCGAATCCGCCGGGATCACTGCCCGAGCCGGGGACCGCCGACGGACATTTTCAAATGACCGTGCGGCGGCAGAAAAACGCGCCGGATTTGCAATTGGAAGTGCGGTTGTCGGGCGATCTCATCGCCTGGGACGCGCTCGCCATCGAAATCGCACCGGCGATCGACAACGGCGACGGAACCGAGACCGTTACCTTTCGGGATCCGGCATTGCTGAGCGCGAACCGGCACCAATTTGCTCGCGTCTCGGTATCGCTATCCCCATGACCCGATGATCCCGCCCGTCCCACGGTCGACATGCTCATCGCCAACTCGGTGAAGAACTGCCGGCAAAAACGTTCCCCGAAAGGCGACTTTAGCCTTTATCTTATTTTAGTTCACCAGATGATGTTTTGATGTTTTGATGTTTTTGCCAAACCGGAACAATGACTCAATGACTCTCGTTCCAAGCAAACAAGCAAACCGCGTGGCTCGGTGTTTTTTTACTTCACTCAGGCGAATGGATGAGAAGGCGGATGAGAAGGACTTGAAGGACTGGCCAATCCTGAGTTTCAAACCTTTCAACCGTCCGCACTACGAAAGAGGGCCAACGCCACGGCGACATCCTCAGGGACTATTTCGAAATTCTCCCCAGTCCGTTCCTAAATAGCGAATTCCCGGGGAATCGATCGTGCCGAGTTCCATCACAATCACAGCGATGTTTTTGAGAGCGAGAGCTTCCAACATGGCATGGGAGACGCCCTTATCGAGCTGTGGTTCAAATAGGAACGCCTCTGTGGTGTTGTGGTGCCCGGGAAGGTAGGTTTGCGACCAAAAGCCAGTCAATGTTATCGGGACGTCAATCAATCCGTGAATTACAGTGCTTTCCCACTGCTCGACGGGCGCTGTGTAACCGGCGGTGAAGCCCACTGGCGGCGGAGGCAATAGAATTTGGTTTCGATACGAACGCCGTCGTCTTCGAAGGTTCGCGTTTGCAATGTCGACTGGGACGCCAAGGCATGTTCCATGCGGTCAACTCCCAAGGCGCTCCGGTCTACTTTAGTCGTCCCGAGAACGATTTCTCGAAGTTCGGA
Organism: Verrucomicrobiota bacterium; assembly: GCA_027618625.1. GTDB lineage: Bacteria > Verrucomicrobiota > Verrucomicrobiia > Verrucomicrobiales > DEV007 > JAGROY01. The sequence goes on along the minus strand of JAQCER010000066.1, from coordinate 4,386 downwards.
ATCCCATACAAATTCGGGCTGAGATGCCGGATAGGAGACGTCGAGAAATATCTTCATATCTTCCGCAGTTATCGTTACGTCGGATGCAAGCTCCACGGAATTTGGGATTCTCTCCAGCCGAAGTGTCCACTCGACCGGCTCGCCGTTGATCAGCATCTGCCAGGAATCCGCCGTTGTCTTGCCCCCATCGCTCGCATGGCGATAATTTGGCAGTGACTCGACTGGGGAATCGAGCACCTTAGTATCGACGCCATCGAGGTATTCGACCCGAATAGAGTCGATAAGAGACAGTTCACGCGCGGCCGCATCTAGTTGACGCTGCTTCACCCGTATGGTCCATTTGCTCTTTAGTCGATGCGTCCCTAACCACGGAGACGCCTCTCCCTGAAACGTCGCAAACTGCTCGGTTGTGTTAAGCAAGAAAGGTGCCACGCTCCTGTCGAGTGTCTATAGTGTCAGGTACTTTACAGAGTATTGTCTGTCTATAGTGTCAGGACTTACAGTTGAAGAAGATCGATCCCTTCTCGGGCCGATCAATGTAGCTCGCCCAGAACAGGCCGATGTATCCGTTGCGGAAGCCATCGGCCCGGGGGATGCACTCGAAGGTGTACTCGATCGTCCCATCGTCCAGAATGTGGTAGCGCCCACAGCTCTCGAGTTTCCAGTTTCCAGTCGGCGGCTGGTAGAGTTCGACGGTGTGGGCATTGGCGGCATGGCCTCCCACTCCCAGCTCCAGGAGTGCCCCTTCCTCGATGGCCACCACACTTTCCCCATTGAATCCCACCGCCAAGTCGCCAAAACCGCGGCCTGAACGGTTGCTTCATGGGCGATGCTTTCCCCCCAGGAAGTGACGCGAAAACGCTTCCATTCCGTCATCCACTGTAGCACATTGTTCTTGGTATCCAGAAAAGAGCAACCGGTACCTCAGGCAGCAACGCCAGCAACGGCCATGGAACAAGAACGACCATCTAAGAAAGCCCTACCTACCTTCAAAGGAGGCTCTGGATCGATTTGCCAAACCGCTTCCCACAAAGCGCAAAGCCTTGCGGACTGGCGGCAAGGACGTGGGCAGCGACGAAGGTTCCGAGACCGAGCTTCCGCTCGCCACGCCCAAGGAGAGGTTGCGCCCTTCGGGCGAAGTTCCGGACCGGCTGAAGTTTAATGAGCCCGACGGTCCCGGGAATCCGCTGGGGGAAGCGAATGCGGACGGCGAAGGGAGCGGAGATAGAAGCAAGGGGCGGATTGCATCCTGGAGGGAATCGGGCGGAGAAGACACTGACGGATACGAAGGCAAATCTTATGCCCCGATCAGTCGGGATTTTCAAACCGCGCACAATGAGGCGATGTCTAGACTAGAAAAGAGCGCGGCGCCATCCGGCGGGATAAGCGCGACAAGGAGAACCCGGAAAGGGACCGCATGCTCCCGCCGACCTTTTTCGACTCCCTTTGGAATCTTCGCTTTCGCTTTGGCGTCCTCCTGGCGTTCATTACACTCTCGACGGGGGTAATTGCCACCCTCCAGATGGTAACTTCCGTCCGGAAACCGCTCGCGTCCGGACTGACAGAGGAGCAGTTGCGCGGCCCCAAAGAAATCGCGGAACAGTTCCTCAGCGCCGAAACGAGCGACGCCGAACGGCTCGCGCTTCTCCGGGAGCCGTTTGACCCGGAGCAGGTGAGGGAATACTTCCGCACCCTGGGCGAGACCTCGGAAAGCGAGGTGCCGTTCATCCGAGCCCAAGGGCAGTTCCAAATGCTCGACGCGGGATACCACGCGTACAGGATCCGGTTCCTGAGCGGCCGCAACCGGCACCTCTGTGTCGTCGAAGAACCGGAAGGCTTCAAGGAAGGTAGACTGGGATTGCTTCGCGCGTGCCGGGAGCACGTCGTGGACGTCCCTGCTGAGCGGCGAGGTGAGCGCAGCTGAAATGCGGGTTTACCTCAACCCTAGCAATTACTACAACTTCTCCTTCGACGACTCCAAAGCATACCAGGCCTACACTCTCGAGTCCCCCGATCTCGACGAGGACGAGCGCTGCTGTGCCTATGTCGAACGGAATAGCCGAAGCCAGGCGATCATTCGCCGCCTCTTCCAGTCGGCGATCGACGAGCGCGAGGACGACGGCGAGGCTCCACGGCTTCCTATGAAGCGCTTCACGCTGCGTCTCTCATCCACTCCTGGAAACGCGGCGCGGCGTCAATTCGCCATCGAGAAGGTGATCGCGACCGGGTGGGTGAAAAGCGCTGCCGGCGACTTAGAAGATCATCTGGAGATCATGGACGACGAACCAGAATCGATCCTGGCAGAACGCGAGTTCCGGCAGAAAGCCCGCCGGATTCTCCGATCCAGGGAAAGTTGGCGGGACATGCTGAAGTAGGGAGTAGCGGACGTTCGACAGATTACTCGCTGAGTTCGGCCGCGAGGAAGCGCAGACCGGTGAGGTGTTTTTCGAGGCGCACGGGGTGGCAGGCGTCTGGCTTCAAGGGCCACTTTTCGGTGTCCTTGCCCTTGGCGCGCTGGTAGTCGTTGGAGACCATGACGCCTCTGCTGAGCGGCTCGGCGGGATTGGACGGCCACCAGCCGACGGTGATGGTGTCGAGCGCGTTCTCGTTGAGAATATTCCAGACGGCCTTGGTCTTCCGGAAAAGGTTCGTCACCGGGCGAATGCCGCCGGTCACGGGGTCGGGCTCGGAAAAGCCGTGCACGCCGTGCTTATAAGGGCGTTTGCCGGTGGCGATGGAGGTCCACAGCATGGGCGAGAGCACCGGCTGGACCGTGGCAAGGTTTTGCCGCAGACGCCAGTCTCGAGAATCCGGGCAACATTGGGAATCTTTCCCCAGTCCACAAGCGGCACGACCACCTTCCAGTCGGCGGCGTCCCAGCGGACAAGCAGGACTTTCCTAAGGGGAATCTGACTTGTTAGTGATGGCGCCATTTATCGGCAGGGATAGAAGGAGTGGGCATTTTGATTTACATCGGGCTTCCTGCTCCCCGAGATCGCGACTACCTTTGGAGCCGCCTCGGATGCTGAGAAGAGGGGCACCCATGCATTCATTCGCGTGCGCGTGTCACGGATTTGCTTACCGTGGATCTGCGCCAGCTGGTCGAGATCGGCATCGAGGATCGGTTCGCCGTTGACCCACACATGGCATTTTTCCGCGACGCAGAGGATGCGCATCGTCAGCCACTGGCCGGCGGGTTTGGTGAAGCGTTTGGCTGGGGCTTCAGCCGATTTTTCGAACCACCCGCGTAGCGGCAAACTCCAAGAAACCGGCGGCTTTGGCGCAGGCGGCTGTGATCCGGGATTCCCGCTACTTTGCCTGTTCGTCTTTCTTTCCTCTCGATGTCAGAAAGCGCATGAGATCGACGAGTTCGTCGCGGCGCAAGGGGGCGGTCAGGCCGGGCGGCATCAGCGAGAAAGGGCTGGTGTCGAGCTTGGCGATGTCGCTGTTCGGGACGGGCACGACCTTGCCCGAGGGATCGCGGATCAGATGGGCATCGCCGGTTTTCCGCTGCAGCAAGCCGGTCACGACGGTATTGTCCTTTGTGGTCAGCAGCACGGTTTCAAAGCCTTGCTTGATGGCGGTGCTGGGGTTGATCAGCGACTCGAGCAGGGACTCGGGCGTCATGTAGCTGCCGACGGTGGAGAGGTCAGGGCCGAGCTGGCCTCCCTTGTTGTCGATCATGTGGCAGGCGGTGCAGAGCAATTCCTTGCGGTGATAGATTTCCCGCCCGCGGGCGGCGTCGCCTTTGGCTGCGGCATCGGCGAGGAGCGCGCGGCGGTCGTCCGGCGTGAGCTGCAAGCCGACCGTCTTGAGATTCCCGGCGGTGTTCAGAGCGGAGACAAGGGTACCGACGTCGCGCCCGGAAGCATGCGCGAGGCGCGTCGCAGCGATGGCGAGCGCTTCGGGCACTTTGACGTTGGCAAGTCCGCCGGCGAGTATTGCCGGGCCGTCGGAATGTTGCAGGTAGGCGGCTACGATGGGCTCGGAAACCTTCGCGATGGCCGCGGGCAAGGCTTCCGCAGGCTGCGCGGCGGCCCACGCGGCGATAGAGGTCGGGGTGTTGATGGCTTTCAGTTGCTCGAACGCTCCGAGTCTGGCGAGTGCCCCGGCGGCGCTGGCAAGGTCCTTCTCGCGCAGCAGCTTTACCAGCGGTTCGACCGCTGCGGAAACGCCCCAGCGACCGCAGAGTTCGGCGGCGGCAGCGGCGAGCGCCGCGTCGCCATTTAACCATTCGACCAGTCGCCCCGCCTGGCTGGCTTTGCCGGGGTTGGAGCGCGCCCCTTCGGCGATGGCGGGGAGCAGCGCCGGCGGCTGCGCGAGCAGCGCGTCGAGATGCCCGGGATCGCCGAGGGCGGCGACGGTGCGCGTCGCGTTGGCGAGCTG
>JAQCER010000065.1 GCA_027618625.1 Verrucomicrobiota bacterium | reverse complement strand
CTCTTCTTCTGCGGCAAGCTAGACATGGCCATTTCCCTCTCTACCCACTAAACTCCCGGAAGGGCCATATTTTTCCAGTGGCAGTCGAGGATGGGCTGCCCTTCTCGTGAGCGAACGACTGAAATTGTTCGCGATCGGGATCAAACATATAGAGTTGGTTTGCTCCTGCGATCCACAACCGATGCAATGGATCCTCGTGGATGGCCGACGCCTTGAAGTTCGATGGATCTGAATCAGGTGCCCGATACGGGCTGAACTCCTTCATACTCTGCCCGTCGTACTTGCTGAGCCCTTTCCCAGAGCCAATCCATATCTGACCCAAGTGGTCGCAGTGTACGGCCCGTGCCCGCGGATCGGACAACGGTGTAGTCCGAGGTAAGCTTTCAAACCGCAGGGAGTCGGAAATGCCCTTATTGACCAACGAAACAAGAAAAACTCCGATCAAAATGATAGCCCTGCCCGAGCCCCATAAGGCGCCGTGCTCAAATCCATTTTTGCATGGTCTATTCTTTGCGAGTAATTTCACTTTTCCTATTTGGAGGCTGTCGTTTGGGGCAGGCTCAAATTACTACCTTGATCATTTACAAATTTACAGATTAAACATCTTAGACCAATCCTTCGATTGAATTTATCTACCCACCTATGGAATCAATCCTTTATTAGATTAATTTTAAGATAAAATGACTTCCTCAGATGCCACGGTTTATGTTGTCGATGATGATGATTCGGTCAGAAGAGGGTTGGCGCGATTGATCCGGGCGAACGATCGAAAAGTAGAGACCTATGGATCCGCCGAGGAATTTCTGCGCGCGGCGACCCTTTCACACCCCGCTTGCCTTATTCTGGATTTATGCATGCCAGGCCTCAATGGCAGCCGGTTACAGGAGCTTCTCGTGAAGAACAACGTGCAGATCCCGATCATTTTTCTCACTGCCAATGGCGACGTGCCAGCTGCCGTGGGTGCGATGCGGGCAGGGGCAGTCGACTTTTTGATGAAGCCTGTCACCGAGGAAGAGCTCTTCGCAGCGATCGACCGAGCAATTGTACTGGAAATGGAATACATCACGCGAACACGTGAGCGGGATGAAGTGCAGGCGAGAGTAGATCTTCTCACTGAGCGAGAGCGTGAGGTCATGGGGTACGTGATTGCTGGTTTTTTGAACAAGCAGATCGGTGAACGACTGGGTGCTACTGAGAAAACGGTAAAGGTGCACCGTGGACGCATGATCAAGAAGATGCAGGCGGATTCGGTCGCAGATCTGGTGCGGATGGCCGACAAAGTGGGGATACTGTCGGGCGAATAGTCAGGGCGGCTAAAGCGCCATAATTTTATTGAAATTATGGGTTTGCGAAACAGTTTGAGTGACGTATCTTACTGGGTGCGAAATCTCATTCTCAGTCTTCGTGTGCTGCTGACCGCAGTAATCTGCGGTTCTCTCGTATCGTGCAGCCTGTTTCGTCCGAAAAAGAACGATGAGGACACTTGGGGTGATCCGAACTGGAAGATCGGTGACGATGGCGGCAGTGGTGGCAGTGCGGAGCGGAGCACAAACACTCGGACCGTGTCCCCAGAGTTGGCTGCGGCACCTGGAGCTGGGGAACGGCGCCTGGTAGGCACCAGTCAGGATGCGGATTATTGGCCGACGACCCAGGAACTTGAAGCCCATGGAGGAGATCTTTCGATCGAACACTATCGGGAGAGAGAAAGGAAAGCGCTGCACTCTTCGAATGAGCCGCTCGCTCCGGCCTCGTCTTCGAATGGTTCGAATGAGCCCGAGGAGATGTATCCCATGGCTGGCCCAGAGTTGCCGACCCCTGCGGACGGTGTTGATCCATTGGCTGGTTTTTGGGATGAGAAGGAGGACCACACGGACGGAACCATCCAACGTGCCGATGGGCTGCAAGAGCAGGAGAACGAGCAAGAGGATCCTTTTATTGCTGGCTCCTTGTCAGAATCAGATTCAGAACTCGAACCCGAGCTGAGTGTTGAATCGCAAGGCAGTGAATCGCAAAGCAGTGAAACGCCGCCTGTACTCATGCCGATTCCGCCTTCTTCGACACCGGCTCGCGCTGGTATGATCAGCTCGAATACCCCGACATTGCCAAAGAGCACTCCAGAGCTGAACGCTGCGTCGACGCCAAAGCTGGAGGATTCGAAGGTGTCCGATGTTGTCCTGCTCGATGCAGAATCTCCGGTGACCGATGCTGCCTTCGAAGGTGTCTCCCTGCTGGACAGTGGTGCGATGCCGACCACCGGACGATCCAGCGAAGCGTCCTTTCTCGACCGCAGGAAGCGGCTGTCGCTCACGGATCTTGGTACCAATAGCGATAGCGGTGGTCCACTCACGTCCCCTTCTATCGAAGACGCGGCGGCGGACGATCTGTGAAAACTCAGTTTCTCGCCTGGCTGTGTATCGCCATTGGTGGTGGGTTTGGCGCTCTGGGCCGATTCGCCATCGGTGAGTGGATCCAGGCTCGAGCGATGGGTGACTTTCCGGCTGGGACTCTCCTTGTGAACCTGTCGGGCTGCCTGGTTTTCGGTCTGCTCTATGGATGGCTTGGCTCGGGGATTTCGCAACAGCTGCGCGGGCTTCTATTCACCGGTTTGTTGAGCGGGTTCACCACGTTTTCCACCTTTGGATTCGAAGCGGTGAATCTTCTGCAACGAGGACAGCAGGGGATTGCGCTGCTTTATCTGGCGGCAAGCATCGTAGGTGGATTGCTGGCGGTGTGGCTGGGGCTCACGATCGGTGGCGGTGGCATTGGGAAAGCCGAAGGCTGAAAGCCTGATCACCGGCGCTCCATCCCAACCCTCAGACCAGACGATTCGCAGACCCGCCATCCAGGAACGATCGAATGTTGGTCATCACACCATCGATCAGCAGATGGCGGGATTCGATGGCTGACCAGGCGATGTGCGGAGTGATCAGCAGATTTGGAAGCCTGGTGGTGAGCAAAGGATGATTTGTTGGTGGCGGTTCGACTGAAAGGACATCGAGTCCGGCACCTCCTAGATGGCCATTGTTCAGCGCTTCCAGCAGCGCGCCTTCGTCCACGAGTCCACCACGCCCGGTGTTGATGATGAATCCCCCTGGCCGCATCCAGCTCAACGACTCCGCATTGATCATCTTCTCCGTTTCTGGACTGAGCGGGCAGTGCAGGGAAATCACATCGCTGCTTTCAAAGAACTCCTTCAACTGCACCCGTGCAATGGCGGCACCGTCAGACGGAGCACTGCTGCTGCGCTGGAGCGCCTGCACGTTCATCCCAAGGGCTCTGCCGACCTCCGCCACTTTCCTGCCGATCGCTCCATAGCCAGCGATGCCTAACATTTTACCATTTAGCTCTATGATGGGAAAATTCATGCGAGTGAAAACAGGAGAGTCCGCCCACTTCTCCGGCTCGCTCACGTATCGGTGGCAATGGGTCACGAGATTCAAGAGCAAGGCGAACACATGCTGGGCGACGCCAGCGGTCGAGTAACCACTGACGTTGCAAACGCCAATTTTTCGTTCACTGGCAGCTTCGAGGTCGATATTGTTCGTCCCAGTGGCGCACACGACGATGAGCTTCAGGCTGGCACCTGCGGCGTCCATTTCCCTGGCTCCGATGACCACCTTGTTGGTCAGCGCAATGGTCGATCCGATCAGGCGCTGCGCGGTTTCGCCCGGGACCGTGATGGCATACTCGGTGAGAGTGCCGAATTTTTCCAGAACGCGGAGATCGATGTCGCCGTCGCAAGCCATGGTCGCCGCGTCAAGAAATACAAGTTGGTGGGAAGTGGCATCAGTCATCGGGAAAACGTGGCAGCTCGCTCGCTGGGGAATGCCCCGGCGTCTGCTGGTGTAGCACGAAGGATACTCAACGGACGCAAAACATGAAGAACTTTCCTGCACCTTGCACGACAAGATTCTATCCGGGGCCCATGGCTTACGCCTACGGCTTACGGCAGGCGGATCGGTGGCTAACGGTTCTTCCACGTCAGTCCAGCGAGCGACTCGGTCGATGGACGGAAAATAAAGACCGATGTCACCTGTCCGCCGAGCACGCAGAGGGCGATGCCCGTGACGCCATAGAACCACCAGCCTGCCGGATGCCTAGCTTTCTTTGGCGCGGTAGTAGAGAGCGGAAGCTCCCTGGGGAATCTGCTGATCCAGAAAGTCAATGGTGTCACCATCGGAATCGAGACCGTCATCGAGTTCCTCCCAGCCGCTCTCAGACAGATCGGTGGACCGTTCCACGGAGTATTGAACTCCCGGCCGGGAAGTAAAAGTGACGAGCGCACCGGCTTCAGTCAGCTCCAGGGAGACAATTTCAAACCTCCGACCACCGATCACCGGCAGTATCTCAAAAGCGATTTCGCCAAGCCCTGCGCGATCGCCACCTGGGGGCGGGCCGTTGCCACCGTTCGAGTAAAACGTCGCTTTACCTGTCAACTCAACGTAACGCGCGAACACGGTTTCCTCGAATGGAAAGCTTTGCCGTGGAACAGCATTCAAGAATGGCTCGAACGTCGGATTGTAGCTGATGCTGGCGCCAAAGCTCTCCGCTCCTTCCGCACTGGTTGCGAACTTCAGGGAAAATTTGCTTAGGCCGTTGGCATTTCCTGTCGAGTATCCCCACACGCTGATCTCGGATAGGGGGACGTCGTCACCAAGATCAAGAACGATGGTCGGCTCTCCCGCAACTTCAATGTAGTTCGACGGAAAACCGCCAGGAGCGGCCGTAACCCAGGTGAAGTCCGGGCCACCTCCCAGTGCGTCATGGGGCCACGCAGCCTCAAACCCCACGTCGATACCCTGAATAAGGTTTTCACCAGAAAACAAGTCCGTATCTACAGTGCTTGTGACGACGGAATCAATCCCATAAAACTCTGCCGGCAGCCCACCCAATAATTCGACCGAAGCCACAGGAGTCGTTTCATCATTGCTGGAGATCTCAAGCAAAGCCGAAACTCCACCGCGCACACCTGCTGGGTTGAACTCCACTTGAACGTTCAACGATTCCCCAGCAGGGATCGTCTCAGGCGTTGAAACTACGGAGAATGCTGCCGCGTTCTTTCCGGTCAGTTCCGTACCGCTGATCACAAGATCCTGCCCGCCCGAATTGGTAATGGGGATACTGAACGACTCCACTGCCCCAGTGAGCGCCAGCTCAACCTGTGTAGAGACCACGATGTCAGGGCCAAGTTCCGGGAGATTCCCTGAGAGGGACACTTCCAGCATCGGCGTATCTGGATCATCACTGGTGATCTGGAGTGTAGCGGCGATTACCCCGCCAAGGCCTGCCGGATTAAACTGCATTTCAATCAATCCCGAACTCAATCCCGCGATCGGACTGGCAACTGCGTTTACCTTGAATGCGGGCGCATTCACGCCGGCGAGGGTCGCACTGGAGATCGACAGGTTTTCGTCCCCGGTGTTCCTCACCTCAATGGTGAACATCGAAATACTTTCGGCTGCAAGTTCAAGCACCAGTTCGTCCGGCACGATGATATTGGGCTCACCCGTCACTGCGGGAACTTCGAAGGCGATCTCGCCCAGTCCAGCACGGTCACCCCCCGGAGGGTTCCCTTCCTCATTGTGGAAGGTGGTGACCCCTGTCAATTCCACGTAGCGCGCGGTGACCAATTGATCGAAACCGAAACTTTGCCGCGGAACGGGATCAAGCTCGGCTTCGAACAGTGGATTGTAGGTGATCGAGCTGCCGAATCCTTCGTTCCCTTCCGCCGCTGTAGCGAAGCGTAAGCTGAATTCCCTGATGCCATTCGCATTGCCTGCAACGTATCCCCAGACACTGATCTCATTGAGCGGTAGATCCTGACCAAGATCCACGACGATTACGGGCTCGCCCGCCACCTCGATGTAGTTGGAAGGGAACCCTCCAGGAGCATCGGTGACCCAGGTCGCGCCAATGGCGTCATGGGGTTCTTCCGCGTCAAATCCGACTCCCGGCCCCTGAATCAGGTTGTCTTTGTCAAAGAAGTTTACGGTGGTGGTTTCAACGCTAACCAGCGGATAAAAGTCAGCTCCACGCAGCACTGATGGACCCGCCAACAAGGCAATGGCCAGCGTTCTGCAAACCGGACGGCAGATTGTCTTCATCAATGAAATGCAGTGTGGAAGATAAGTTGCAAGGTGGCACCGTGCCCACTCAAAGTGAGAGTGCATCACGGCGCCGGCGAAAAATCAACACCGTAGCGCCCAGCAAACCAAGAATCGATACAGAGGGTTCAGGTATTGGCACCGCAAACGCGATTTCACCGAGCCCCGCGCGATCTCCTCCTGGAGGTGGCCCATTTCCACCGTTCGAATAAAACGTAGCCTCTCCCGTCAGTTGAACGTAACGGGCGGACACCGTTTGTCCGAAATCGAAGCTTTGCCGTGGCTCAGGATCAAGGATCGGATTAAAGTTAGGATTGAAAGCGATCGTGCTGCCAAAGCCGCCCTTTCCATCGGCCTCGGTCGCGAACTTTAACGATATCTGGCTGAGCCCATTGGCGTTGCCCGCACTGTATCCCCAGACGCTGACTTCATAGAGCGGGACGTCCGCGCCCAGGTCCAGTGTAATGACTGGTTCGCCAGCGACCGCAATGTAATCCGAAGGGAATCCTCCCGGTGCATCGGTGACCCAAGTCTTCGGATCGCTCGCCCCGATAATCGAATGAGGCTCAGCGGCATTGAATCCGACCCCGGGCCCCTGGATCAGGTGGTCCTTGTCGAAAAAGTTTACGGTGGTGGTTTAAACCCCTTGAATGGTGTAGAACGTCACCCCGAGACAAACAGGTGCGAAAAAGGTCGCTGCGGTTGCTGACAGGACGATGAGAATGTGTTTTTTCATGTGCCCTATTGGAAGCGAGTTTCGAGCCAAACACAAACGGGGATTTCGAAATGTTGAGAAAAACTTGAGATATCGGAGAAGTGGCTCGCTCAGAATCGTCCGTTGGCTAGTTGGCCTGTTGGCGGATGAAGACAGCGCAGCTCCATGCGCCAAGCGAGCACTCAGCACTAGCGGCCGGAACGGCGCTGTCGCCAACCAACGCAATGTGTTCCCAGCCCTGATCCACTCCGAAATCTGCGGTTGGCAGCGTGCGCTGGTCTGGCGATGGATTGCAGACAATGGCGTAAGTCCTGTGTCCCACCAGGGAACGCTCGAACGCGAACAGGCGCTCCGTGTCTTTCGCCAACAGGACACGATAGCTGCCCTGCATCAGCGACGTTGACGCACGGCGCAGGGAGATCACCTTGCGATAGAAATGCTTCAGTTCGTCGTCGACGGCAACGGGATCCCTACGCTCCATCGGTCCAAATGGGCCGAACATTTCTGGCTCATAGCGGAACTCCGGCCAAAGCATCGGCTTGCGGCAGTCGGGATCGTCCGCTCCCCACAGGCCGACTTCATCGCCATAGAAGATGACCGGAGCGCCGGGCGAGAGCATTTGCAGGGCGACGATCAGCTTCTGGCGCTGCCGTTCATCGACCTTGGGTGCGCGCACTTTGTAGGCGCGGTTCTGCTTCAAATTCGCATCGTGATCCAGTCGGCACTTCGGGTTCACTACTGCCGATGCCACGCGAGCCGTGTCATGGCTACCGAGGTAGTTCTGGATTCCGAGCGCCGTGCGGTATCCGTATTCATCGTGCACGTTGCCTAACAATGCAGCAAATTCAGAAGCGGAAATGGCGGCATCGCTGGGATTGACGAACTGCAGGACGGCGTCGCCGTAACGGTAGTTCATTACAGAATCGAAGGCATCACCCTGCAGCCACGGGGCGGCGTTCATCATCTTGTTCGTCTTGTAGTCATCCCACCAGATCTCACCCGTGAGGAATGCATCCGGGCGAATCGCATGGACCCAGATGCGGAATTCCTTCCAGAATGCCAGCGGCAACTCAGCAGCGACGTCGAGCCGCCAGCCGTCGATGCCGTCGCTGGGATTCCCGTCGCCATTGGGATCCATCCAGCGCTGAACGATTGCCCGCAGGTGATCTTTCACCGGAGCGATCGGCCCATTCTCATCCTGCCTGAACACGGGCAAAGCTTTGATTCCCGCCCATCCATCATAGTCGAACGTGCTTCCGGGCTGATCGGGATCCGGCCAGGAATGGATGCGAAACCACTCGGCGTACGGACTGTCCGGGCCGTCTGCTTTTGCCCTCTGCAAAGCCCAGAAGGGAATTCCCACATGGTTGAAAACCCCATCGATGATGATGCGCATGCCGCGCTGGTGACATGCGTCGATAAGCTTCAAGAACAGGCGATCCGCAGCGGTCCATTGCCATGTGCCGGGATCGGCGGGATCCTCGTTCGCCTGAATCGCAGAATCGCCTGCAGGATCCGGCCCAAAGTGTTTGTCGACATGATGGAACATCGATGCGCCATACTTGTGCAGCGATGGTGATTCAAAGACAGGATTGACATAGACCGCGTTGATGCCGAGATCATTGAGGTAGTCGAGCTTATCGAGTAACCCCAGCAAGTCGCCGCCATACCGCCGCAACTGGGCATTCACGTAAAAGTCGCCACCGTTGAGTTGCTGCTCCCACGGCTGCGCACGATACCAGTCCGACGTCCATGGAGACACCTTCCACCCATCCGGCTGTAAGTAAGGCCAGGTGCCGTCCATCGACTCCACCGTGGGATCATTCGATACATCACCATTGCAGAATCGCTCTGGAAAAATCTGATACCAGACCGCGCTTTGAAACCATTCAGGCGCGGGCATCTCCGTCAGCGGCTTCGCTGTGGTCGTCCCTACCGCAGGTTGACCCAGAGTCAGTGCTGCGGCGCTCAGGCAAGCAAGATTGCGACGAGTATTCCAAGTGGCCATTCACCGATGATGCCCGCCGATGCTTTCATGTGCTAGAACTTTTTCGTTTCCCTTGTGTCATGACGGACGCCGGCGCCGCATCAGGATCGGTCGCATGGCATGATGAGAAGACGGAAGTCGTGTTGCTCGGAAAGAAGGACTGGGACATCCTTTGGCAATTTTACGAATCGAGCAGCTTGAGACTGCCGGCGCAAGAGAAGGGTTTGAACGACCTTTGTCGAAAACCAACGATCACTCCCATCCCGAGGTGCCAGCCAGCCGAAACCCCTCTCGGCTGCGCACTCGTCTGATCTAACGATCTCCCCTTAACTGGGAACGCTGACGGTAGGCACGTGGGCTCATGCCGGTATGTTTCTTGAATGTGGCACTGAAGTACTCGGGCGTGAGGAACCCGCAGTGCTGGGATATGTCCGCCACGGTATTGTCGGACCTCAGCAGTAGCTCCTGAGCGTGTTGAAACCGCACTGTCTGTATCATTTCGTACGGAGATCTTTTGACGTGTTGCTGAAACTTGCGCTCCAGCAGTGTGCGCGACAGCGATACGTGCTGCATGAGATCGCTTACCTGGATTCCATTCAGTGCGTTGGCCTGGATGAAACGAATCGCAGCCGAGATGTGAGGATCGTCAATCGCTACGAGGTCGGTGGAATGGCGGGTGGTGACGCCGATGGGCGCGATCGGGTAGACCTTCGCTTCTACCATTCTGC
>JAQCER010000064.1 GCA_027618625.1 Verrucomicrobiota bacterium | reverse complement strand
ATTTTCTTCACCAGCACTGCCACATTGGGTTCGTTTAGCATGGTGTCGTGATTGCCGGGCGCAGAATGGATCTCGATTTCATCGGCCAGCCCAACCCAGCCATATTTGGGGTCGGGGATCAGGGCCGCATCCTGCTCTTCCGCATTGAACAAAGTAACTTTGCCGGGATAAGGGCGCGACTCGTAATGGCGCAGAGCCACCAGGTTTGCCTCATAGACGCGGCGCAGCCGGGCCAAGGTGCGCTGGTCGGCTTCCCCGGTTGCAGCCTCAGCAGGAGCAACCCCATGGTCGAGTTGAAAGCGAATTTCCGGCAGCTCCTTGAGCCAGCGGCGGTATTTCACCTTCCCTCTCACATATGCGCGCCAGCGGGACGGCCCCATGCGGAGGACGCACTTCAAGCGATGGAAATAATAGGAATACACGCGCAAGGACGGCGCTGCGGCCACGGTTTCCAGCAGCCCCAAAAACGCCACCTTCCGGCCTCGCTCTTCCAGCAGCCGGGCGATCTCCACGGCCAAAATTCCCCCGTAACACCACCCTGCCAGGCAAAAAGGCCCCTCCGGCTGGGCTTTCTGCAAGTGGTCCGCGTAGCATTCGGCCATCTGCTCGATGCGTGTGTGCGGCTCGCCTTCCGGCCCAAGGCCGACAGCTTGAACGCCGTAACATGGCTGGTCCTGGCTCAGATGATAAATAAGAGTGCCGTAGCCAAGAATATCGCCGGGTGTCGTGTGAATGAGAAAGAGCGGAGGCCGCGAACCCCTGGCGCGCAGCGGAGCAAGGCAGGACCATTCCGGCGTCTGGCCTGATGCCTGGATGGAGCGCGCCAGACCTTCAGGGGTGGGATTCTCATACAAGGCTTCCAGCGGAATCCGCCGCCCGGCGATATGTTCGGCCTGAATCAGCAAATTGAGGGCTTGTAGGGAATTTCCGCCCAGATCAAAGAAGCTCTCATCCACACCCACCGAACGCCTGAGCACGGTCTGAAATGCCAATTGCAGGCGCAGTTCCATCGGCGAACTGGGGCCTTTGCGGGCGACGGTTTCTGCTTCTGCCGGCACCGCATCGGCGACGGCAAGAGCGCGCCGGTCCACCTTGCCGTGGGGGGTCAATGGCAGCGCATCCAGAGTGACGTAGCTGGAGGGCGCCATATACTCCGGCACGCGGGTTTTCAGAAACTCCGCCAGTTCCTTGTCGCTGGGACGCTTCTCGTCCCGCCACACCGCCCATGCCACCAGCCGCTTGTCGCCCGGCGCAAATTCCTGCACTCCGGCCGCAGCTTGCAGAATCGCCGGATGCTCCTGCAGGGCGGACTCCACTTCGCCCAGTTCAATGCGAAACCCTCGAATTTTGACCTGATCGTCCGTGCGCCCGAGGAATTCAAGATCACCGTGCGCAAGGATTCTGGCCAGATCGCCAGTGCGGTACAGTCTTGCGCCTGGCTCCTTGCTGAATGGGTCGGGCAGGAATTTGGCCGCATTCAGCTCCGGGCGATTCAAATAGCCCTCTGCCAGCAAGGGGCCGCCTATCCAGAGTTCTCCCGCCGCGCCCGCCGGAGCAACCTGTTGAAACCGGTCCAGAATCAGCAGCGAGCGGCCAGGCAGAGCCTGCCCGATGGGAACACGCTGCCCGTGAATCTCGGAGTTGCCCCCCACTTCATGCACGCTGGATGTGATCGTGGCCTCGGTGGGGCCGTAAGCGTTCAGGAGCCGGACGGCCTGCAAGTGGGTTCTGCGCCAGAGGCGGGCGGTTTCGGCCATCATGGCTTCACCTCCGGCGATGGCCAGACGCAGGTCTGCCGGGGCTTTCAACCGCGGATGTTGCAGCCATTCCTGGCAGAGCTGGTGCAGATAGGCGGTGGGCAAATCCGCCACCGTGAGCCGCGCTGTCTCCAGAATCTTGCTGAATTGCGGCGGAGTCCATGTTTGCCGGCCTTTGATGAACAGGCTCGCGCCGGAGATGAGGGTTGGGAATATTTGCTCGAATGCCGTGTCAAATCCGAGCGACGCGAACTGCAGAACCCGGTCTTTTTCCGACAGGCCATAGCGCTCCGCCATGATCGCGCAGTGCAGCGCGAAAGTGCGGTGAGAAACCATCGCGCCCTTGGGCGTTCCAGTGGAGCCGGAGGTGTAAATCACATACGCTCCCAGGCACGGCTCGACCGCGACTCTCGACGCTTGGCCGGCGTTCCAATCCATATCCTCCAGCGCGGCCACAGTGACAGAACCCGCCTTGCCAGCCCGAAAATCCCTGCTATCGGCAATGAAGACAGAAGCCCCGCTGTCCTGAGCGATGAAATTCAAGCGAGAGGCCGGATAGCCGGGGTCCAACGGCACGCATACTGCGCCCGCCTTGAATATCCCCAGCGCTGCCGCAATCATGAAGGGCGAACGCTCGCAGCAAACGGCCACAAAAGCCCCAGGCATTACGCCGAGATCCGCCAGCCGTCGCGCAATCACCCCAGCGCGATGGTTTAGTTCCGCATAAGTCCAAGTTTCCAGAGGGCCGTCCTCCTGCGCCTGCCAAACCAGCGCAGGAGCGTCTGGATGGCTCGCGGCGCGGCCTTCAAAAGACTGATGAACAGGACGCGCCTCGATTCCAGCCGGCAGCGGTTTTGCCGATGCCTGAATCGCAATCTCGGCTTCCTCTTCCGAGAGCACGGTGGTTTCCGTCAGAAGCTGACTGGCATTCCCGGAAAATTGCGTGAGCAGCGTCACCAGCCGATCTCCGATGCGCGCGGCATCGGGATGATCTTGCGGCGAGCGAATGGAAATGGCCGCGCCGCCGCTGGCATGGAACACCGCGTCGATGGCGGTGGAAGCTTCGCCTGCATTCTCGAAATGCCCTTCGGCAACGGGAAACGCGGCGATGCCATCAAAGGAAGCATCTGAAAGCTGAGGCTCGTGCCCCCCGTCCCGCAGGGCTTGCAGCGTCACCCCTGCGCGATATTGCGCAGCCACCTCGTCCAGCCACAACCGGACGCTGCCATCAATGGGCACATTCACAGAAAGCGGCAAGGGAGCACAGAGATGCCCGGAAGTGTCCGGAACCCTGACGCCGAGGCAAACTTGCTCCTCATACGAATAACGGCTCAGAAGACTGGCGCAGGCTGCGGCGCAATACACGCGCGGGTGAATCCCGGTTTCCGAAGACGCCTCCTCCAGCTTCTCGATGAGGCCAGTCGATGACAGAACCGGCGCGGGCTGGCGCAGGCCCAGCCGCGCTTCTCCGTGCTCTGAACTGGTGTCGGCGGCTTCTGCGGCAGATTCTGACCCTGCGGTCTTGGGAGTGAAGCTTCGCCTCGCTGTCCACTCCTTGAGACGCACTCCGCGCCGCGAGAAAACCGTTTGAAAGCCGAGCCGTTGATAAACCCGCTCGGCCCCGGCTCCGCTCTCCGCTTGCAAAAAAACATTTCTTAGTCCTCGCCCCTCAGCAAACCGCAGGACATCGCTCATCAATTCTGTGGCAAAACCTCTCCCGAGCGCCGCTGGAGAGGTCCCCACGTTGTAAATGCAGCCAGCCCCATCCAGTTCCATCAAGCTCGCCACTGACACCGCTTCCGTCCCGACATACCCAATCCAGTGATGCGCCCCCTGCCCGGCCACCGGGTCGCGCAACTGCGCCTCCAGAGCGGCGCCGAAACGCCCGTTCGGCATTTGATAGGCTGCATTGAAAATCTGGATGAAATCCGCCATCTGCTCCGCGTGAGCCGCACGAACGACGCGCAGCCGGCTTTCCGGCAGCGCGGACGGTTTCCATAACATCCAGGACTCGCAATCGAAGGAGGCGTAGCCCAAGTCCTCCAATTGCGACAGCCAAGCATGGTACTTCGGGCCCGAGAAGAAAAACAGGGCCGGGCAGCGCTCGGCGGCGCGAGGGCCGCGCTTGATCTGTGCCGCCGCAGAAATCATGGCTTCATCCGGCTCTGCGAGCCACGCAGCATGGTTCCAAACGGGCGAGGCAGAAAGATGAGAAAAGACAGAAATCAGCGGGCCAGAGGCTTCCCACCGGGTAATAAACCGCCCCAACTGCATGCGGTAATGCAGCCGGGCCAGGCTCTCCCGGCAGATTTCCACCGGCTTGGCCCGCGGAGAATATTGCGCTGGCTCCTCCACGATCACCGCAGCCCTCCTGCCGCTGCAGCCTGCTCCGGGCGGCTTCGCTCAATGACGCCTTGCTCTGGCAGACGAACATTCTCGCCGCTCAGCAATTTGGGAACGCGGCGCGCGGCGTCCTTGAGAAACACAAACGTCTCATCTTCCTGTGCTGCCACGCGAAATCCGCGCTGAAAAAGATCTGCGAAAAGCTGGTAATTGTTGGCCACAGCAGGCCATTGCGGATGCATCTCGATGGTGCGGGGATTCGCTTCGATGCTCACATACCGCTGAATCCCGATTTTTTTCTGGCAGATCAGGCCGATGAAGCCGATGGCACCGCCAACCTCCATTACCGCATCCGAAGCATTTTTCAGATAGTCCAAGCACACGAGCAGCGTCCCCTCCCGCAGCAAAAAGATCAGCTCGCCAAACTTTCCATCGGGAAAATGCGCCCTCAGCTCCCTCAGCTCCTCTTCGGAGATGATGCGCCCTGCCGGCTCGCTCTTCAGGCAATCCGCGATGCGCTCCCGCGCATTCGCGTTCATGAACCAGAAACCGGCCATTGTGGAGTCAATAACGACGGAGTAAGCCCTGCTTCCGCAAGAAAACGCATTGCCTGCTCCACTTTCGGGCGAACAATCGCCAATTCGCAGCCGATGGCGAGGCGCAAGATCACTGAGCGAGAGGGCTTCAATCGCGAGGCGGCGGTTGATTATTCACGATCTCAAAAACCCAGTGCATCAATGGTAGGAAATTTGAAATCCGAGGGTGGGTTCATGAGGCCGGCGGAGCCGGAGAGGAAGGGGTGCCGTACGGGATCTGTTGTGGTGGATGGTGGATCAAGCCAGAATGCCAAGAATCTCGGCATTTTTCGCGGTGGTCGGGAGAAATAGGACGTTTTCTCATGATTGATGAAAATACAGGTGCGGGTCCGTGTTGTCAATCTCAACGCGGATGAGCGGACGAGCGGATACGAGCGGATGAGCAGAATCTGTGGCGCCGTTGCTCGATTTCGGCAGGCTCAATCGCAGAACAATTCGGGGAATTCTTCTTGTGTCGGAGGGTCGGAGTCGAGGACGAGGGTGCGTTTATCGTTCGTTTCACTCAGGCTCTGCAGCGAGGCTTCGCGACCTATTGTCGGCTCCCGCAGTATGGCAGTGGCGTCGAGGGCGAGTTCCTATGCCTGCCAAGATGTGGCGGATTCCGCTGATTGAGCGGCTTGTTGCCAATCTTGGAATTCGAAATCCGGCAACCGTGAGGCACTTGGAGTTCGAACTGGGTTACCAATGGAGTTCGAACTGGGTTACCAATGGGCTCCATCGTCTCGACGTCGAACGGTGGTTCAGGGAGGTGGGATGGCGAGAAGGCCTTCTCCAGAGATCAACCACAACCGCCTCCAGCGCTCATCGCCACAGAGCACTTGTCTCCGAGATATCTTGCGTGCTTTTCGTCGCAGGCAAGGTCTTCAGGCAGTGCACAGTGGGGCTGAGGAGGGTCACTTCGCCGGTTTCAGCGTCGGTCTGCAATTCGCTCTCAACTCTGCCGTTCAAGCTGCCTGCTATGCTGCTGTTGATGCCCAGGCGCCGCTCACGACGCCAGCAGAAGTTAGCGCACTTTCCAAAAGCGTGCTCCAGAGCCAAAAAAAATAGGGAACATTGAACTTGCGCAAGAAGAGTGCCTTCTCCACCTCTTCGGTGCGGGCCACCTTGTAAGGCATCACGGCGCAGGGAACCAGTAGGAAGAAGCGTTCCTGGTCGGTCGCCTAGACCGCCGCCGATGCGGCGAATGTGCAGATCCATCTTCTTGGAATACCTGAAGTCTTTGAAGCCGAATCCGTTCTCTAGTTCCGGTGGAAAGCATTCCGGATGATCAGCGCAGCACTTGGCAATCAGAGCGCGCAAAGCATCGTTATCTTTAATGGCCCAGGCAGTGTTGTCGGTGATGAAGACCATGAGACGTTCCTCGCAATCAATCTCTACGCGAAAACCGTCAACTGCGCGGGCGGCCCAGACCGTGCCTCATTCCGGCGCCAGCAATTCCATCCATGTGGCGTCACGATCGAGGATCGCGCGCCCGCTCCGACTGGCGCAGCGTCTAGGACCCGTCCTCGTGATGAAGCGGAGTCTGGCCGAACCTTCTGCGATCTCCACCAGTAGCAGGGGGACCAGGCGCTCCAGCCGCTCGCTGAGGATGTTCGTAGGAATCCCTTCCGGCGAAGCCATGAAATCGCGAAAGCCACTTCTTCCCAGAAACAAGTCCTCGCTGGGCCGAGGCAAGTCTGAATTCGGTTTCCGTTTCCATTCTGTCACAAGTCCGGGCTTGCGGGGCGGGGTGAAAGCAGGCAGGATCTCCTGCATGGATTCCCGACGTGATTTTCTCAAGAAGGTGGGAGCGTTGTCGCTGGCGACTGGCGCGTGGCCAGCTTCGGTCCAGCGCGCCTTCTCCATCGAGCCGGAGGCGGGCACTACATTCTACGATGCGGAGCACGTCGTCATCCTCATGCAGGAGAACCGGTCGTTCGACCATGCCTACGGCTCGCTTCGGGGCGTGCGGGGGTTCAACGACCCGCGCGCGGTGACTTTGCCGGGCGGGAACCCGGTCTGGCTGCAGACGAACGCGGCGGGCCAGACGTATCCGCCGTTCCGCCTCGACATCAAGGGCAGCAAATCAACCTGGCTCGGCTGCCTGCCGCACAACTGGGGCGACCAGACCTACGCGCGCAACGGCGGTCTGCACGACCGATGGCTGGACTGGAAGCAGTCGGGCAACTTGGAATACGCCCAGCTGCCGCTCACGATGGGCTTTCACAACCGCGAGGACATTCCCTTCTACTACGCGTTGGCCGACGCCTTCACGCTCTGCGACCAGAATTTTTGCTCCAGCCTCACCGGCACCACGCCGAACCGGCTCCACCTCTGGTCCGGCACCATTCGCGCGGAGCCGAAGCCGGAGTGCCCGGCCTGCGTCCGCAACGACGACGCGGACCAGTCCACCCACGTCTCCTGGAAGACGTTTCCCGAGCGCCTGGAGGAACTCGGCATTTCGTGGTGCGTCTACCAAAACGAGATCGACCTCGACACCGGCCTCGCCACCGAAGGCGCGGACTGGCTGGCAAACTTCGGCGACAATCCACTGGAATACTGCACGCAGTACCGGTCGCGCTTCTGCCGCACGCGGCGGGGCTTCGTCCTGCGCCGCGCGGCGGAACTCCAGATCGCCCTCAACGAGAAGATCGCCTCCGCTCCGGAGCCGATGACCGACGCCGTGCGGAGCGAGATCGACACCATCCGCACTCAAGTGGACAAGCTCATCGCGGAAATGGAGACTTTCTCCGACGAAGCCTGGGAGCGATTGAGCGATTTCGAGAAGGCGATCCACAGAAAGGCGTTCCTCACCAATGAACACGATCCCCACTATCGGGAGCTGGAGGAAATCCGCTACCAGGACGGCGACACCGAGCGCACGATGCGCGTCCCCAAAGGGGATCTTTTCCACCAGTTCCGAGAGGACGTGAACGGCGACAAGCTGCCTGCGGTGTCCTGGATGGTCGCGCCACGCGTCTTCTCCGATCACCCCGACTCGCCCTGGTACGGCGCCTGGTACATTTCGGAAGTCATCGACATCCTGACCAGCCGCCCGGAGGTCTGGAAGAAGACGATCTTCATCCTCTGCTACGACGAGAACGACGGCTACTTCGACCACATGCCGTCGTTCGTGCCGCCGGATCCGGCCAATCCCGACACGGGCAAGGCCTCGGACGGCATCGACCTGGAACTCGAGCACGTGCGCGCCCCGCAGGAGGAGGTTTGGAAGGCCCGGTGGCCCGACGCCGTCACCGCCACAGGGCCCATCGGTCTCGGCTACCGAGTGCCGCTCCTGATCGCCTCGCCCTGGAGCCGCGGCGGCTACGTCTGCTCGGAGGTCTTCGACCACACCTCCATCCTGCAGTTCCTCGAGAACTTCCTTACCAAGAAGACCGGCAAGCCCGTCGCGGAGCCGAACATCACGCCCTGGCGGCGCATGGTCTGCGGCGATCTCACCTCGGCGTTCCGCAGCTCGGAGCAAATTGCCGGTCCGCTGGACAAAGTCGAGCGCGACCCGTTCCTCCAGTCGATCCACCAGGCCGGGTTCAAGCCCATGCCTGCGATCCCGACGCCACTGGCCGCCGAAGAGATCGCCGCAGCGCAGAAAGACGTGCGCGCCCTGCCGTCGATGCCGCGCCAGGAGCCTGGCACCCGACCGGCTTGTGCCCTGCCCTACGAACTCGCGTCGGCCGGCACGCTGAACCGCGAGAGGAACGCTCTCGTCATGACCTTCGCCTCCGGCAATGCGATCTTCGGCGACCGCGCGGCGGGCGCTCCGTTCCACGTCTATGCGCCCGGCGCAGCCAAGGCCCGCGCCTATTCCGTCAAACCCGGCGACCGCCTTGAGGATGCCTGGGCCCTTAGCGAATTCCCCGGCGGCATCTACGATATCCGTGTCCTCGGCCCCAACGGCTTCCATCGCGTGCTCCGCGGCGACGCCGGCGAGACCCCGGGCTCTCCATCAGCCTGGAGCCGCAGATGGGAAATGGGGCCGCCACCGGACACGCCGTCCTGACGCTCGACTCCACGCAGGAAGTGACGGCCACCCTGACCGACCTCGGCTATGGCGAGGGAGAGACCACCCTCTCCCTCGTCCCCGGCAAGTCATCCGTCCACGTCCTCGACTTGTCCCGGAGCCACCAATGGTACGACGTGCGCATCGCCGTCCCCGGCTTCCCCCACTTTTCGCAACGGTTCTCCGGCCACATCGAGACCGGTCGCGAAAGCACGAGCGATCCGCTGCTGGCTTGAGCCATCGGTTGGCCGAGAAGTGGGGGAATGGCGGATTTGACCGGAGCATCCCTCGACAATGGTTCAGGAATGCGACTGACGATCGAACCCCCTCGATGCCCACGCTCCGCCCGCCATGAGCTCAACCACGGAGATTCGTCCCCAGGCTGCGCCAAGTCTGCTTGCAATCGATGCGAAGGCGTGCATAATAGCGGCCTTATTGGTGCCTGTCGAGATGCTTGAAGCGCGTTGTAGTCGAAGTCTTGCCGGAGGTCTTCATGGTGCGGGGAAGCGCTACCTCCCGCACTGAAGTACAATCCGGCGTAATTTGCAAGGTGTCCTTAAATCCTGCTTCTGCAACTCTGTAGAAATCAATGAGATGCCGACGTGGCGGAATGGTAGACGCAACGGACTTAAAATCCGTTGAGGGCAACCTCGTGCGGGTTCGAGTCCCGCCGTCGGTACCAATGAATTACTAGATTATCAATGACTTGCGATGGAATCAGAATTGAGGCGCTTCTATCCAGTTCGACTCGCTGCGTGTCTATTCGAGCCAAAAAACGGATAGGAATCGGATAGGCCCAGGGGACTCAAAGCGCGCGCACCCACATCGACGATACCGGCTGAAAAATCGGAGGGAAAAGAGCTCAGTTGATGGATTTTTCAGCGAAGAGACCAGCTGTGCCAGCGGCAATCTGAAAACCGGACAAATCCGGCAATTTGAATCCCCGACCCGAA
>JAQCER010000063.1 GCA_027618625.1 Verrucomicrobiota bacterium | reverse complement strand
GTACTGAATACCGATCACTTTATGGTCGGTGGAAAATACGTATTTCTGAAGGAAGGTCAACTCGTGATGATCATGATCGTGGTGATCATGTTGATCATGTTGATCATGTGCCTCGTGGTGAGTGTCGTTCGCGTCCATCAGGTGATGAGTAAGTTGTTCAGTTGAGAATGGAAGAGAATTAGTTAAGTGCGTCAGCAGCGACGAACTCGAAGTCCGCAACCGCTTTCCCGTCGATCACTTTGATCTCAACAGTTATTGGGTTGGCAAACTGGTGATGATGGGCTTCGACTTTGTAGACACCATCTTTCAGTCCATAGGCGATTTCAAAGGATCCAGCACCGTCAGTGACGTCGAAATGATTGTTCCTGAGAACAAACACCCAAGCCCGCATCCATCGGTGGACGTCACACTCAAGGCGGAAAACTCCAGACTGATCAAAGCGGTGAACGTGGCGACTTCCCTTATTGGGCTGCCCATAGTTCTCGATGTTGGAACCGCCATTGAGAGTTCCCAGCTTATGCGACACTATCCTCACATTGTGAAAAGTCTCGTCGCCATTCTCGATCATTGCACTCTGGCCCACGCTCATCGCAGAAACGTGAGGAAGATAAACACATCCCTCCTGGCGAATTGCGAGGGGCTCATTGGACCGCGGAGTTGCCGGCGCATTCACCACGGTGACCACGACATCTTGAAGACCTCCTTCAGGGGAAACTTTCCATCGCTCAGTTCGGATCTCGCCATGTGCCTTACAGAAGGCGTCACCACCTACTTTGATCGCCGCGTCCGGATTGCGAGGCTGACCAGCCAATCTCACAACGCCCGAAATGGAGATACTCCCTTTTTCAAATCCCTCCAGTTCGGCGACGGGCAATTCCTGAGTTGGGTCAGAAGCCGGCGGAGAGGCACCCTCACAGCTCACACAAACCATCGCTGCCAAGGCTACCGCAAAGGCGGAAGCTTTTAGCTGGAAGCAGGGATGATTCAGGCAAAACATTTGGTTCGGTTGAGAGATGATTCTAATTCGCTGCGGCAGGGGCGGTCGCATCTGGGGCAGGAGCAGCCTCTTCCCCCCCGACTTTCGGCAACATCTCGTCGGCGGGCACTGCTGCTTCAAGCTCAGCGATCGTCCATTGTTCCTTACGATCCTTAAATTCTTCGTAGACCAATTGCGCCTGCTCTGGAGTCACCAGACTCGCACCGCCACCCCATTCGCTACGAATGAAGGACATGATATAGGCCAGTTTCTTAGGATTCAGAAGCGGCCCCTGAGCGGGCATCGCGCCAGTATAGACATTTCCTTTAACTGTTACCGGACCAATGAGACCACTATGGATGATCATCGCCATCCTCTTGTCCGAGCCCTTGACCCACTCTGAATCAACCAACGGTGGGTAGATCCCAGGTTGGCCTTGGCCGTTGGGCTGATGGCACGCGGCGCAGCCAACGCTTGAGTAAAGCTTCTTACCTTCCTTTACAGGATCAATTGCACCTCCCGGCTCAGGCAAAAGGCTCGCATCAAAAGCAGGGACTTTAGGACTCTGGCCGCCGTCGCGATAGAGGCCGAAATACCCACCTGCCAGGAGAAGGAGCGGGGCCAACAAGAGGTAGACGCCAAGGGAAACTGGCTCATTGCCAGGTTGCCGGATGTCTTTCTCGCGTTTTACCGACTCATGCACGCGACCGACATTCATCGACTCAGAATAGTCGATGTTTCTCGGGCCTGGTGTCGCTGGATCACTCATGAGTAGAAAATGCTTTGAGAGTTGGTATCTGGAAAGTCTGGTTTAGTTCGCCCCGGCACCTGCAACGACTGGTCTGGAGGGGTCTGTATAGTTCTTCTTTAGGGCCATCAAGTAGTCAACCAATGCCTCGGCATCCCCTGTCGGGATGACTTCGTAACCAGCCTCTGGGGCCAACTCTCCAGTGAGCGCAAGGGCACGTAGCGAAGGTCCCTTACCCTCAATTTTCCGAGTCTCATAAAGAAAGCGATAAGGCGGCATGTTTGAAGCTGGCTGGGCAATCCGGGAATCGTAGAGTAACAGGTGCATTTGCTCCCTTGAACCATAGCGAAAGGCAACGTTGCTGAGGTCACCACCGAGCCGACGGAGGCCGATCACTGGATGATGTTCAGCCAGATAGTCGCGGGGATTGGTGGGGCGAGTTTCCTGGGGAGCCATTGAATCGAAAACGGGTCCCCACTCTCTCTTATACGAGTCCATTGCCACCCTTGGATCACGGATCAATTGAGAATGACACTGCGCACAGCCTTCCCGGACGTAGATCGCCTCGCCTGCGGTTTTGCTTCCAGACGCCAAAGGGGGGTAGTAACTGACGATATTGCCATTGCCATTGTCATCGACCACCTTCTTCCCTTTTTCGTCAAGCTCGTACACTGGCAGAGGCTCGATCGAGCTCATTTTCAGAGTCGGCCAGATCAACAAGACAAACCACGGAAGTCCGAAAGTCAGCGCAAGCCAAAGGAGAAAAACACGAAACTGATTCATGCTCCGGCACCTCCCTCTGCGAGTTGAGTTGCGTGCGGCGTATGAGGATGACCCAGCAATGTGGGTTCATGCGTCCGGCGTCCAAGTCGAAATAACATCATTAGAAAGTGAAGAATGAACACCACGTTGGACACAAGGATAAAGGAAATCCAGATGAAGGTCTTACCAATCAGGAATGAACCACTGGTGCCAGCGGCACTGATTGTGCTACTATCCCAAGTCTCGAGTGAAACACCCTGCCAGATTCCTCCTACTACGAGCCAGAGCCCCAGGCCAATCGCGCCATAGGCCGAAGGCCAGAAGTGAAGTTGAATCATCCTGCGCGATAGCCACTCACACCCTACAATGCGGGGCAGAATAAAGTAGATCGCACCGAACATCATCATCGAGAAAAAGAAGTAGAGGGCGATCATGTTAAAACCGTCCTCTGCGATGGTGAAACTTGTCGTGGAGCTGAACATTGCCATAAAGGCACCCCCCACAGCGGTCACGGAGAATCCGATGGCACCGAAGAATGTGAATCGAAGGGTCGGGCTGTACTGAATCAAACTGTGGCTGCCACGCACCGTCATAAAGTGGTTGACGCCGATCGCTACCACTGGAATCAGCATCAGAATAGCAGCCGAGCCACTCAGGGCCGTAAGCAGGGGAGGGAGCGGGCCACCCAGAAACTTTTGCAGTCCAGTCCAGGCTCCCACACCCGCAATGGTCCAGAAAGCAACCATCGACAGCCCATAGGAATAAATGCTCCGACCGACGATCTTTGGAATCATGAAGTAGGACGAAGCCAAACCGATCGGAACGAAGAAAAGATAGATAAGTGAGCTTCGGTACCATGCGCCAGCGGCTGCCTTCATTATTCCTGGAATGGGGAGCACATGAATCATCATGTTGGCGGTCAGATAGATCCAAGGAAACCAAAAGCATGCTGCCAGAATGTACCATTGCGCGACGTAAGCATCGCTACGCTTGCGAACCTGAAACATCACCACCATCCAGATCGTGATTGCACTGTAGGCTACAAACAAGAGCGGCCAGATGAATTTTGGGAATTCGAGAAACTCAAGGCTATAGCCCTGGCCAGCGAGGATCCCCACCACGCCAAGAGTGACTCCCAAATTCCACAGGTGACCTGCAACGATCAGAGTGATCGGATTCTTCAGCTCAACCCTGGAAAGGCGCGCCATGATCCAGAGCGCCACCGCAATGCCTACCTGAAAACACCAGCCATAGACGAAAGCATTTATGAAGGCAGGCTGGACTCTGCCAAAATTCAGGAACCCGAGCCAGTCCCAGTCAAGAAACGCTGGACTGTGCTGCTTGATGGACGCAATCAATCCCAACAGGATCGATATTGCCAGCCAGGCAACACCACTCGTCAGAAAAAAGACCACGGGCAGGCGCGTACTGCGGTCGATAGCAGCACGCTCAAGATGATCCTCGACCGTCCCGTCATTTGATTGGTTTGCAACTGTAGATTCAGATATCATTCGGTTGTCTGGATGCCTTAAACAAAGTCTTAACGATGATTACAGTTCGAGAAGTTCGGATTCAGCGGGGTCATGCTTCTTTTCGACCGGATTCTGCGCTTGCTCAAGTGCAGTGGGGCTCCCAGGCACGACAATCGCGGACTTGGCCGCCTTGCTGCTGCTGAGTACCTTGGCCGCCGCTGCTGAATCGATCTCTGCCGCCTTTGGAATAGAATCGCGAAAAACGGAAAGTTTGGCACTGCGAGCCTCGGCGGCTGGCGCTTCCAACTGGGTCCAGGAATCGTCGGTGCCAATGAACAGGATTACGCCCGTAATCAGTCCAAAACTGCCGAAGATCGCAGCTGTGACACCAAAGGTCACAAATCGATTTAGCGGAGTATCTTCAAGTGCAGACATTGTGAGACAAGTGATTGGGATTTATCGGTTCAGGAAATCAATTGGTAAGTTTGATGGACTCCCCAAGTCGAGGATCTCCACATGGGTAAAGACTGAAACGGGAAATAAATCGCAGGAAAACGTAGGCCAGGATGGAAACCACGGTGACCAGAGCAACGATGTCACCGATCCATGCATGGGGAACGGTCAGAGGGTTCGCAATGTCCTCGATCAGGTCTTGAGCTGCCATCCGGCGACCGCGCATGGGGATGATGATCCAGTAGAGATCCAGAAGATGTGCTCCGACGAGCCAGCCAGACACCAAGCTAATCTTGAGTGTGCTCTTTTTCACAGAACGCACAAGGAGGACTACGAACGGAATGAGGAAATGAACCACCAAGAGCAGCATACTCAAATACTGCCAGCCACCCGTATTTCGAATCAGATAGAACTGAGTTTCCTCGGTAATGTTTGCATACCAGATAAGGAAATACTGGCAGAACGTAATGTATGCCCAGAAAATCACAAAGGCGTGCATCAGTTTACCCATGATGTGGTAGTGCTCCTCATTTACGATTTTGAGGTAACCTAGGGATTTGAACGAGGTCACGCAGAGGATAATCACTGCCATCGAACTCATTGCTGAACCGGCAAAAATGTAAACACCCCACATCGTGGAGAACCAGGAGTATGTCATCGACATGATCCAATCGATCGCAGCAAAGGTCATGCACACGGCAAAGATGGGCAGCCACCCACAACTGAAGCGTCTGGCGCTGAAAGTAGGCTGCACCTCGCCCGTGGCATCCTGGCGAGTGGAATACCCAAGGAGAACGCGGGCTCCGAGAGTCAAAAGGCCGAAATAGATAAAGTAACGCGGCATCCATCCTGGCAAAAACGGCGGCTCCGAGCTCCAAAAAAGATTCAAGAACGGATACTTCTCGTAGAGCAGCAGGTTCACGTCGTGCAAGGCGGCTCGATGCGCATCTGCACCTACTCCACCCAGTTCCGATTGAACGGAGCGGTGGATCCCAATCCATTCCCAGATGCTGTTCTGCCCCGCTTCAAAGGGACCAATCGGAAGAACCAGCGGCAGACCAAGCACCATTAAAAATGGAAAGAGGTTCGCCAGGATCTCAGGAACTCTACGAATGGCCACTCCCCACCCTGAATTCGACGCGTTGTGAAGCAGAACCCAGAAGAACGAGCCCACCAGAATGGTGAAAGCAAAGAAGAAGGCGAACAACCACGAAAAGGCGAACGACTGAGGATTCTGGAAAAAGAAGATCACCGATATCACCGATCCAGCAAAGCCGACACCGAACAGTCCAGTCATCACGGCAGGCAGCCGGGACGTTTCCAGCTTTTCGCCGCCGACAGGCAGGTCGCTTACGGATATAGGGTGGTGACTCATTCTAAATCTTTACGATAGGATCGGCTGGAAATTCAATTGTTGGCAGGTGCAGGCGTTGTAGGACTGGCACCACTGGGGGTAATCGCGTTTTTCTGCAGAGCCCGCACGTAGGCTATAATCGCCCAGCGGTCGTGCACGACTATGTTGGAGCCATAGGCCCCCATTAAGCCCTGCCCGTGGGAAATTGTGTTAAAAATGCTGCCGTTTGTACGGTATTGGGCATTCGCTGGATCGGCAAACTGTGGCAGATTCAGATTCGCAATATTGGCCACTCCAAAATTCGTTGTAACACCCTTTCCATCAGCCGCCGCACCATGGCAGACGGCACAGTAGATACCGAATCGCTCTTTGCCCCGGCGAACGAGACCTTCATCAACCGTTACCTCATCGGGGAAACCGTCGCCCCAAAAATCACCAAATCTTCCTGTGTTGAAATAGTCTTTGCCCTGCGCGAAACCGAATTCCTGAAATCCACCGGACTGCGCGGTGGTTTGTGGCATGGTGTATCCCATAGGAACGGTTCCGGCGATCGGCTTTCTAGAGCCCATTCCGTCGACAAAGAAATCGCTCGACGACTGAGCTTTGATCTTGGCCTGATTGTCCATGTCGTTAAGGAACTCCAACGGACGATTCGCACTGCGGGTTCCACGGAAACCAGCAAGTCCCACGACCATGGCAGCGACGGCAATCATTGTAAGGAAATACCAGCGCATTAGACTTCGTCCTCCACAAGTTCGATGTTGCTGCCGCCCAGTCCCTCAAGGAATGATCTGGTCTCTTCCCGTGAAAACATGGGGTCACGTGCTTCGATGCACACAAAGAACGCATCGTCCGAAAAACGCTTGAACTGTTCTGAAGTGAACAGTGGATGGTTGAAGCGAGGGAGTTGGTTGAATACGAAACAGCAGATGATACTGCTAAATGCAGCGAAAAGGATCGTGAGCTCAAACATCACGGGAAAGAAAGCAGGTAACGTAAAGATGTTGGCAGGCTTATTTTGAACGATCGTCGGATAGATGATTACCTGAGTGACGTATTGAAGGAAAAACGCTGTGACCGTGCCAGTAGCACCCCCGATCAGGACGAAGAGCGACAAGATCGACTTCTTCAGCCCCATGGCATTGTCCATTCCATGAATCGGAAAGGGCGAGTGGACGTCCCAGCGTTTGTATCCGGCGTCACGTACCTGCTCGGCTGCGTGGTAGAGTGCTTTCGCGCTCTTGAACTCAGCGAGGTATCCGTGGACTCTTTTCAGTTGCGTACTCAATGCAGGAATAGGAAATCGGTTACTACTTCTTTTTGATCCAAAGTGTGAATGGGTTACCAGGAAGGCTGATCGAGCCATTGCCTGATAGCGGAATCCGTGGATTACACTGACGGATCCAAAACTGGTTATCTTGTGCAATGCCGGGCGCCGGTGCAGCAGTTGCCACTTGGGCCGGAAGGCCAGCGGTCGCATCAAACGGGAGAGCTCCTTTGAACGAATTCTCTACGAGCTTGCCAGTGTGGTGCGGATCGTAGTGAGGATCCGACTGCGGAAGAACCCCCTTCACTTCGCTCATCGCGATCACCGGAAGGAATCGAAGGAAGAGAAGGAACAGCATCAGGAAGAAACCAAAGGTTCCGATAAACGTCCACACCTCAACCCAGGTAGGCGAATAGAGATCCCACGCACCGGGAATGAAGTCCCTGGCGAGGGTAGTGACAATGATCACAAAGCGCTCATACCACATACCTGCGTTCACAGCCATACAGACCGCCATTACTACCCACAAATTCTGACGGCACCATTTAAACCAGAAAAGTTGCGGCGCGATCACGTTACAGCCAAACATTGCGTAGTAGTAAGCCACATAAGGGCCGTCTTTGATACGAAGCATGAAGGCATCGAATTCATACTTGTTCGCGCCATACCATGCGACAAAAAGCTCCATGAGATAGGCGTATCCAACGATCGAGCCTGTCAGCAGGATGATCTTCGCCATATTGTCGATGTGCTTGGGAGTGATGAGATCCTGCAATCCGTAAATCTTCCGGGCTGGAATCATCAATGTCAGCACCATGGCGAAGCCACCGAAGATAGCGCCAGCCACAAAGTAAGGAGGGAAAATGGTAGTGTGCCATCCAGGAACGATCGATGTCGCGAAGTCGAACGAAACGACTGAGTGAACAGAAAGAACGAGTGGAGTTGAGAGGGCGGCGAGCAGCAGATATGCCATCTCATAGTGGCGCCAGTGACGGTTGGCTCCCCGCCAGCCCATGGCAAAAATGCCATAGATCGCCTTTTTGAGGCCTGGCTTACACCGGTCTCTGATCGTAGCCAAGTCGGGCACCAGTCCGAGGAACCAGAAGAGGACAGATACGGTGAAATAAGTGGAGACCGCAAACACGTCCCAGAGCAACGGGCTCTTGAAGTTCTGCCAGACCGCGTTTGCGTTTGGAACAGGAGCGAGGAAGTAAACCATCCACACCCGGCCGACGTGCAACCCTGGAAAGATAGCGGCGCACATCACAGCAAAAAGGGTCATGGCCTCTGCCGCACGGTTTACCGATGTACGCCATTTCTGCCGAGTCAGAAACAGAATCGCGGAAATCAAGGTTCCGGCGTGACCGATACCAATCCAAAACACGAAGTTGGTGATAGCCCAACCCCAGCCTACTGGATGGTTATTCCCCCAAACACCGACACCTGCCACGATGAGGTAGAACAAACAACTCCCCAGAACTGCCGAAAGCAACACTGATGGGAGAAAGAGAACCCACCAGAGAAAGGGCTGCCTGTTCTCAACGATGCCCGATACGCGCTCGGTGATCCAGTGGAGCGACCGGTTGTTGTGAACCAGCCGCTCGCGCTCGAGCACATTGATCGGTTGGGCGTTTGAGGTTGTTTGTGACATGAAAAATCTAAAATCGGTTCCGGATGAGCCTGTCTCGGGTTAGTGAATGTGAGAGGAGGCCTGGCCTACTTTACGCTTCTCAATTTCGCTTACCTTAAGGAGCTCTGGATTCGGGTTTTTGATCCGCGCAAGGTAAGTCGTCCGTGGAAGGTTTCCTACATACTTCAATACTGAATAATTGCGCCGGTTTGCCATCGTCTTGATCACAGCACTCTCGGGATCCAGCTTATTGCCAAACACGATTGCGTCCGCAGGGCAAGCAATCTGACAGGCAGTTTTAACAGAGTCAGTTGCCACCCTCAGATCCGTGGCGTCAACACTCACGGTTTCAGAGCGTGCGCCTGTTGCCTGCACTTCTTTTTTGAGCCCCTTCTTGGCGTTAATCTTTCCTTCCTGAATGCGCTGGATACAGTAGGTGCACTTCTCCATGACTCCACGCATCCGAACGGTAACGTTTGGATTCTTCTGAAGATGCGGCGCGCGCCCGTCATGGCGTTCTGCCATCGGGCCATCGTAGAGATTGCTTGAGAAAAGGTAAGGGATACCTGTCTTTGTCGGCGCGAGCGGGTCACGCTTGTTGTAGTCGAAAAAGTTGAAGCGGCGGGCTTTGTAGGGGCAGTTGTTCGCACAGTATCGAGTGCCGATACAGCGGTTATAGGCCATCACGTTCAGTCCGTCCGGACTATGCACGGTGGCGTTCACTGGGCAAACCGTCTCACAGGAAGCCGACTCACACTGCTGGCATGCCATCGGCTGCACGAGCATTTCTGGATCATCCAACTCACGGACGCGCGCAGCGGTATGACCGCCGCCATGTCCACCCTCCTCGGCTCCATGACTTCCGGCCGCTGGCAGACGTTCCCACTCTTCACCATCGGTTTCGTGACCTCCATCGAGATCAACAGCAAAGTAGCGATCCATCCGGATCCAGTGCATCTCGCGTCCCCGGCGCACCTGATCTTTGCCGACGATCGGAATATTGTTTTCCGACTGGCATGCGAGCAAGCAAGAGTTGCAGCCAATGCAGCTGTTCAGG
>JAQCER010000062.1 GCA_027618625.1 Verrucomicrobiota bacterium | reverse complement strand
TCAGCGCGGAGATCTCACCGAATCTTTCGATCCTGCACGCTGGAAACAGTGACGCCAGCGGCCCGGATTTCCTGGGCCAGCAGATTGTGCAGACCTTGCTCTACGAAGCCTCCACCTATTTCGATCGCATCATCCTGGATACGCCCGCACTCGACCAATCGAGTGATGCTCTCGCACTCATTCGTCACATGCAGGCCGCAGTGCTGGTGCTTCGCAAAGGCAAGACCACGCGTGACGATGTCCAGCGCGCCCTGACGCGCGTGCGGATGGCTGGCCCTCACCTGGGAACGGTCGTCAATTTCTCCAAAGACACGCCATTGCAGGCGTCCTCCCGTCAATTCGAAAACGCAACGGGACTGGTGCTGCCTGCAACTCTGAATCTCAACCTGCCAGAGAGACAGAACACACCACGACTGGTCGATCAACACTCACCCGAGACGGCCACTCAGTCCAAAGACGACGGGGCATTGTTTTCGTAATTGCCGATGTCTGACGACGCCGAAACTTCCTGCGAGAGCAACTCTGCGGACAACCAACGCCGTGGCAAAGCACTGAAACTTGCTGCGGTCACCGCCATCGCGTCGAAGCTGGGCAGTGTCGTTCTGCAGCTGATCGCTGTGCCAGTGGCCATCGGCGTCCTTGGCAAAGAACAGTACGGCGTCTACGCCACGGTGCTGATCTTTTACGCTCTGTTGCAACTGGCCGAATGCGGACTGCTCGGCAGCCTTTCACGACGGCTCACCATCGCCGCGGCCGCCAACGACAGGGACGGAGAACACAGCATCCTTTACACCGGCGTTACTTTGATCGCTGTCCTTGGGACACTCGGCATCGCGATTCTCTGTGGAGTTCTCTCGCAAGTGTCCATTCTCACAATCGTCGGGCAGAATTTCGCCGGGTATGAATCGGACATTTACCACTCGATCGGATTCGCTGCCGTGATCTCGCTGCTGTACTTGATCACCTATAACTTTGCCGCTGCGAGGTTCGCTTATCAGGAAGCTCACATCTATAACATGTGGGGCGCCCTTGGCAATATCAGCGGTGGCGTGCTCCTCATCTCCGGCATCCATCTGTTCCCTTCAGTTCCTTATGTGATCATCTCCGTTCTGGGCGCGCCTGTAATCTCACAGACTTTCAATGCGATACACCTTCTCATTCAACGGCCGTACTTGAGGTTCTCAATGCAACGCATGCAGGGTGGCTATTTTAAAACGCTGTGGAAAGAAGGACTTTCATTGCAGATCGCTCAAAACCTTTCAGTCATCGGCCACCAGGAAGGCGGCAAGATCATTCTTGGCCATGTATTTGGACCGGCCTCCGTGGCGTTGTTCGCAGCACTCATGCAGATCCGCGTCTTCCTCACAAACCTGGTGCTTGTCGTCACCATGCCACTCTGGCCGTCGATTACAGAAGCCAAGGAAAAAGGCGACGTCGCCTGGATTCGGCTGAGCCGCAAACGCGCCAGTCTCGCCGTCATCGGCTTCGCCCTGTGTACCGCAGCAGGACTCACCGTGGCGGGCCCCTTTGCTGCAGATCTCTGGTTGCGCGGTGCGATCGCGATCAGTCACGTGCAGTTTGCGGCATTTGCGGTCTACTTCGGTCTGCTGATGTGGGTGCACGTGCAGTTCGTCCTGCTGACGGGAGCGGGCAGCATCTATCGACCCGCATTTCTCATGGTGGGCGAGACGGCACTGGCAGTCACTCTCGCCTATGCCGGGGCGAAGATGGGCGGTGAAACGGGGCTTTTCATAGGACTGGCGATTTCCATCGCGTGCGTATCCGCATGGAGCTTTCCCCTGCTGCTGTCACGACAGATCAGAGAAGTGGAAGAATCGTTCGCTCCGCCCGCCCCGGATCAGCGGCGACGAGAGGAAGCACCCGCCCTGCATGGCTGACAAAGCAGATGACCACCAAAGGATCACGGCGAGAACACTCTAACACTACCCCCATTCGGCGGAGCACGTCATTCGGGCACACATTGTTGACCGTCCTCTACTGGTCGTATTGCATCAGCCTGGCCTTGGATTTTCGCGCTCCCGGCGGCGGCGGCATTACTGCTGGACACGCCGTGATTCTCGCCGGCACAGTCGGCAGCGCTGCAGGAATTCTCGCTCTCGGATGGCGGCACGCATTGCAGAAACCAACCGGGTATTTCACGATTCTCTGGGCCCTTTACTTGGTATCAACAGCAGTCGTCGCTGGAATGAACGGCATCGAACCAGGGACCTACATCAAAACGGCGCTGCCCGTTTACTTTATCTTCACCGGCATGCTGGTGGTCTCTGCAATGATCGGAATGGGCTACTCGATGGTCGAGCTGCTGCGTCCGGTGGTCGTCTCGCTTTTCGTTTCTGCCGTCTGGAGATACGCGTATTATCGCTTCATCATAGGCGGCGATCTCGCAGCCATGCGCAATGAAATCATCAGCCCTGGAATGCCCGCCCTGATCGCTTATGCGGCGGCGATGATCGTCCTGCATCCACGCCTGCAGTGGCACGCGCTGGCCGGTCTTGGCCTCGCATTGTGGATCATCACCGTGAGCGTCACCCGCACTTACCTGCTCACCATTGCCATTTCTTTCGCCGGTGCCGGAGCGTTTGCTCTGGTGGCGATCCTGAACCGCTACTGGAGCGAAGAAGTCTTGCGCAGAAAGCTCACGCAGGCGGCCCTCGCTGTCGGTTGCGGCGTCGCCGTCGTGGCTGCGATTGCCGTGTTGCTGCCCGTGGTGGTCGATCGCTGGGCGGAACGCCTGGACTCGAAGCGAGCTGGGAACATGACGAAAGACCTGACGATCCTGACGCGGGAAGCGGAACTTAAAACTATTGTGAACATGGTGTCAGAGGATCCCGCATATCATCTCTTCGGTCGGGGAATCGGGGTCGCCTACAATTGGCACCATGACTATTTCCCAGAACTCGCTCTGGCATTCGGCAGTGTCGACGAAGTCTGGCGGACCGGAGTCGCGAAGGATTACATCTTCCCAGGACACTCCACTTGGACATACGCTTACCTCACCGGTGGAGCAATCGGCGTGGCATCCCACCTCGCCTTGTTTGCCTGTCCGATTCTATTCGTCGCAATGCTTTGCACCCGAAAGCTTCGCAGCATCACTCCCGAATCATTCGCAGTTGTTGCCATGCCGGCTATTTTCATCCTTTCGGCATTCAGCCAGACGCTGACCGAGAATCCACTTCGGGAGCGGCCGGGCGGCCTTTACTTTGGCCTGATGATCGCTCTGCCACAGTTGTTCTTCACCGCCTCGCACGCCCAGTCAGTGAGGGCTCAGGCGCGGGCGAACGCGCAGCAGAGGAAGCTCCAACCGGTGAAATCATCGGCGCCTATCGGCGAAATGCCCGCGCCCCAGCGGCTGTAGTGTTGTGGTTTGCCACCCTTTGCAACAGGCACTACTATCCGGCTTCAGAACCGACCATGAAAGCCGCCCTCACCTCTGTTAACGTCATTGGACTGTGCCTGTTCGCCCTGGTCGCGACGCTTCAGCTCAATGATAACAGCAACGCTGCAATCTACGAAAATCCTTCCGCTCTGGACGTGATCCTGTGGTGCATGTTCTATGCATACATTGCCATGCTTCACGGAATGGGAATTTTCAGGCCAGTTCCGATTCCACTGCTCGTGCTCGGAGTTCTGCTGTGCCTGCTTGAGCTGACGTTCGCCGTGCCAAGCCTTTGGACAAACATTGCGGGCGGAGCGTTCACCCTGGCTGGTGATGGCATGCAGGCCAGCGATCCACAAGTCGAGCGCAGTCGTGAATTCTTTGGAGCCTGCATCGCACTCACTGGAGTCATCGTTATTGCCGCCCAGCGCCAATGGTGGGCATCTCAAAAGAAACCCAATACCACTATCTAACATCCATCCAATCACTGCTGTGAAACACAATCCCCTAACAAAGACCGCACTGTTCACATCCGCTCTTCTGCTCAGCTGTGCAGCAGCAACCATGGCAGAGGCTCAACCCGTGCCCGAAAATCTTCGCACCGAGAACCTCGTCGCCTGGTGCATCGTTCCCTTCGATGCAAAGAAGCGCACCCCGGAGCTGCGGGCGAAGATGCTGGTCGACCTCGGCCTCAAACGCTGCGCCTACGACTGGCGGGAAGAGCATGTGTCCGAATTTGAAGAGGAAATCCTGCAATACGAGAAGCACGGGATCGAGTTCTTTGCATTCTGGGGAGAACACGCATCCGCATTTTCCCTTTTCGAGAAATACGACCTTCACCCGCAGATCTGGATGACCCTGGGATCTCCTGACGCCGCCACACAGGAACTCAAGATCGTAGCGGCTGTGGCCGAACTCCGACCATTGGTGGAAAAAGCAAAAGCGCTCAAATGCAAAGTCGGCCTCTACAATCACGGCGGCTGGGGCGGTGAACCGGAGAATCTGGTCGCCGTCTGCGAAGCTTTCAAGACAGCAGGCAACGACCATGTTGGCATCGTCTACAACTTCCACCATGGCCATGACCACATCACGGATTTCGCAGCGTCCCTGAAGCAGATGCTCCCACACTTACATTGCCTCAACCTCAACGGAATGGCCGATCCGGAAACCGTCCAGGGCATCACCAACAAGATCATTCCCATCGGCAGCGGCAAACACGAAACTGCCATGATCAAGGACGTGATCAGCAGCGGCTACTCCGGCCCGATCGGCATCCTCGATCATATCGACGCCCAGGATGCGGAGCTGAGCCTGAGGAACAACATCGAGGGACTGGAGGAAGTCCTGACCAATATCACCAAGGAGGGGCGGACTCCGATCCGTCCATGACCCAGGAATCAAGAAGGCGGATAAGGCGGATCGGAGTCCTCTGCTCCTTGTGTTGGTCAGGTCAGGGCACGGCAATCTCCAGCACGGTGGGCTGGTGATCGGAGGCACCGGCGATGAGCTTTTTCCAGACCTTGCTTTCAGGCGCGAGATCGAGAGCGGTGAACGCTTTTCCTGCCTGCCATCCTCCAGACTTCGGCAAAATGTAGTCGATCCGGCGATTCGGCTCCAATGAGGGAATGGTCGGCGCTGGCTCCGTCAAGGCATCCGTAAAGCCAGCTTGAGTTAATGCAGTCAGGACTTCGCTGTCCGGGACGGCGTTGAGATCACCGGCGACGATCGCATTGGTCCCGGCATTTTCCGCAATACGTGCGATCTCCCTTGCCTGCTCCAGCCGGAGGTTCGCTTCTTTCCCAGCATGCAGATGCGTCACGAAAAATCGAAGACTACCCTGGGGCAACTGCGGCTCGATCTCCAGCAGGACGCGCGGCTCAAGGTCGCCGTCATTGGGCAACTTGTGAACGACAGGATCACCAAGCGGAAACTTCGACAGCACGGCGACACCGTAGGCCCCACCGTCGAAGTCCATTGCCTTGCCATATGCAGAATGCATGCCCGTGGCAGCGGCAAGTTCCGCCAAGGTATCCCGACCGTCGCTGCGTTTGGTGTTCCGGTCGATTTCCTGGAGCGCGATGAGATCCGGATTCACCGTGCGGATGATCGCGGCCAGGTCAGCGGTTTTCTCGCCGCGCTGAACGTTGTAGCACATCACCCGCAGCTTCCCGGCAGCAGATTCGAGCGAGGGCAGAGGTTCGAGTCCGGTGACCAGTCTGGTCGGCATCTCAGGACGGTCAGCGTTTGCAGTGACGATGTCTCGCCAGAGCGGTGTCGTTTCGTTGCGGATGTCTCCGCCAGTCGCAAGAAACATCACTCCATCGGCAGTCAGGCCAGCATCGACATTGAGCACGGGATTCTTATCAGCTGTGAAGCGCGCTTTCGTCAGCGCTGTCCAGTCGCCATCGCTCGTCTGCATCCAGGCTGGGCCAAAGCGGGCACGCCTGGGGAACTTTGTGGATTCTCGATTCCGCCGAAAGTCCTCCACGAAGCTGTAGTAACCGGCCAGCAGGTCGCCCTTTGCCAGAGTGGCAAAGGTGACGAGCTTCTTCCAGCCATCCTCGCCCGGTAGCGCGATCCAGCCAGTGTAACTCGTCCGTCGACCGTCATCCATCAATTCGGCGCTGACGGTAAATTGATACCGCTCCCCTACTTTCCAGTCCAACGGATAGAACGACTGGCCGCCCGTCCCTTCATTGCCGAATCGCCGGACCTCGACGTCATCCGCCTGAAACAACAGCTGCACGCGCTGTTCATCCTTCACCGAATTCGGATCGTTCTGTTCCCCGGGATCCCAAACCGAGAAGATCACCACTTTCCTGCCCCGGCGCTGTTCCTGGATGCCAAAATACCCGTGGTTGAATCCGCAGACGCAAAAATACGTCCCTTCCGCCGACTGCTCCACCACGACTTGATTGTAGTAAACCAAGCCAACAGGCGCATCACCATAACTCAAGTGAACCGAACGACAGGCAATGCCCTCCAGTTTCTCGTCAGCAACACCGGTGCTGGATCCCAAAACCAGCAAAATGGCCGGCACAAGCGCGAGTCGGAAAACTTTCTTCATGACCAACCCTAGCCTGCCGCCGCCCGAACTGTAAATTGAAGAATTTTGTCGGTAATCGCTACTTTTTACTTAAATTCTGGCGCATCCCGTGCAAGAAGCAGGAATGATCAAACTTGAAATTTGTATCGACTCTGTTGAAAGCGCTATAGCCTCGGAACAAGGGGGCGCACAGCGCGTGGAACTTTGTGGCAGCCTGATCGAAGGCGGCACCACGCCCACTGCCGGAATGATCGCGGAAACCCGCGAGCGCATCAGCATCGGCCTGCAGGTCATGATCCGCCCGCGCGGTGGTGACTTTTTCTTCACCGAAGCTGAACACGCCGTGATGCGACGCGAAGTGAAAGTGGCCAAAGACCTCGGCGCCAATGGCATCGTGATCGGATGCCTGAACAGCGATGGTACCATCGATGTCGAGCATTCGAAAGCTCTGATCGAACTTGCCCGGCCACTCAATGTAACCTTCCACCGTGCATTCGACATGACACGCGATGCGTTCGAAGCACTGGACACGCTGATTGAACTGGGAGTCGATCGCATCCTGACGTCCGGTCAGGAACCCACTGTCCTCGAAGGCGCAGAGCTGATCGCCTCATTGCGTGAAAAGGCGGGCGACCGCGTCATCATCCTTCCTGGCGGTGGCGTGACTGAACGCAACCTTGCCAAAATCATCGCGCTCACGGGAGTTTCTGAGATTCACATCGGAACACGCCAGCCGATCGAGAGCGGCATGCAATTCCGCAACGAGCGGGTTTACATGGGAGGTGAACTCAGACCTCCGGAATACCTGCGCATGGTCGCCGACAGCAGTGACGTGACCGCGCTGCG
Source organism: Verrucomicrobiota bacterium (assembly GCA_027618625.1). Lineage (GTDB taxonomy): Bacteria > Verrucomicrobiota > Verrucomicrobiia > Verrucomicrobiales > DEV007 > JAGROY01. Next base: position 2,456 of record JAQCER010000062.1, on the reverse strand, counting down.
CAAAGTGCTGGGATAAGCGAGAAACTTAACCTTGCCCTTACGCTGACACCATCTCTGGCGGCATCGTGAGTTCGGTGAACCTCTTGGAATCCAAACGCAGGCGATCCAGCTGCTGGATCATCACCGCTGGCTCCGAATAGCACTGCAGGAGCAGCTCACCAAAGCCCAAAACTGCCGTGATGTTGTTGCGCAGGTCGTGGCGTTCCTCGCGTGAGAGTTCGTAACTGGGGTCCGCCACCGTCGATTCCGTCAGGATGCTCCCGAATTTGTTGTTCAGAGCGACTGACGCATCCACCATGTAGTCGAGCATCTCTTTGTCCTGTTCCTCAAGGGAATCCCGGAAGGCGCTAGCAGCTGCACATGCCAAACGGATTCGCCCCACGAGGCTGTGCATTTCAGAAAGTTGATTGTTTGCAATATCCATTTGAACTGTGTTTTTTGCTTTTATTGGAATAATCATATCCTATCACATTGACTCTTCGAAGACAAATTTATTATAGGTGAAATATTTACCATAACTATTCTGTAGGGATTTCCTTTACGCATAAGTACTTACGCTGGATTCGAATTGCCCCCATTCACTCCACTTCACCGCCAAAACCGGTCATTCGGGCGGATTTCGATGCTGGAAACTTGCGAAACTTGGAAGACCCGATACCGCATAGACAACGCTATTCTCCTGCTTCAGCGTTTCGATCCGTAAGCATTCATGAGCCGCGCCGCCGTCATCAACATCGTCGGGATGTCCCACCGCCACCTTGGCGACGACACGCCACGCATATCCCAGTTCCTGAAGCGCAAGCAGGTGGTGCCAGTGGAGCCGCTCCTGCCAGCGGTCACCTGCACCATGCAGGCCACCTACCTTACCGGCCTGTTGCCTGCTGAGCATGGCATTGTGGGCAATGGCTGGTACGACCGCACTCTCGCCGAACACCAGTTCTGGAAGCAATCGAACCACATCGTGCAGGGCGAAAAGCTGTGGGAGACGCTGCAGCGACGGCACCCGGAGTTCACCTGCGCCAAACTTTTCTGGTGGTACAACATGTACTCCAGTGCCAACTTCACGATAACCCCGCGCCCGATCTATTGCGCCGATGGCCGCAAGGTCTTCGACATCTACACGCAGCCTATGGCGATGCAGCAGGAGATCAAAGATGACCTCGGTGATTTTCCGTTCGCCGCATTCTGGGGACCGGGATCAGGCATCGCTTCGTCCAGATGGATTGCCGAATCGGCGCGCTGGGTCGAAGAAAAGCACTACCCGAACCTGTCTCTGGTCTACCTGCCGCACCTCGACTACAACATGCAGAAACTCGGCCCCAAAGCATTCGAGATCGCGGGTGATCTGCGAGCCATCGATGATGTCGTCGGTGACCTGATCGACTTCTACCGTCAACGCGCCGTGCGGGTAACGCTTTTGTCGGAGTATGGCATCACCCCAGTCACCCGACCGGTGCATCTCAACCGCGTGTTCCGCGAACGCGGATGGATCACCATCAAGGAAGAACTCGGCACCGAAGTCCTGGATCTCGGGGCCAGTCGTGCATTTGCCATCGCCGATCACCAGCTAGCGCACATTTACATCAACGATCGACGCCTCGTTGACCAAGTGCGTACAGTGCTTGAGGCGACTGAAGGCGTCGAGTACGTCTTCAACGAGGCCTGGAAAAAAGGCGCCGGCATCAATCACTCACGCAGCGGCGATCTCATTGCCGTCGCCGATAAGGAAAGCTGGTTCACCTACTACTTCTGGAACGAGAACTCGAAAGCCCCCGACTATGCACGCTGCGTCGATATCCATCGCAAACCCGGCTACGATCCCGTCGAACTCTTCCTCGATCCGGAAATCAAGTTTCCAAAACTCAGAATCGCCAGCAAACTGCTGCGCAAAAAACTCGGCATGCGCATGCTCATGGACGTGATCCCGTTGGACGCTTCACTGGTAAAAGGCTCACACGGCCGCATTCCCGAAGACAAACGCGACTGGCCGATCCTCGCCGGTGACTTCCCCCACCTCGAAGCCACCGACCAGCTCGCCGCCATCGACGTCCACAAAGAACTCATCAATGTGATCGAACACGGAATCGGCGAGGCGTAATCCAGGATTGTCCGGCAGAAATGGATCGAGCGATCGGCTGAATTCCTCAGGCACCCGGGCTGGAAACGAGCTCCGATTCCGAGGTGACCGGAATCTCTCCAGTCTTTCTCGTCCTCTCCGCGAAGATCGGTTTTGTTCCGAAAATCAGGAACAGAATCAGTGCGGCACAAAAATACGTCAGTGCAAAGGCCCAGTAGGTAGGCGCTCCACCGACGGTTGGCGTGATGGGGAAAACGAGGATCGTCGCATTGAACATGATCTGCATCACCAGCACGAGGAGTCCGCTACGGGTGTGAAAGTAAACGAAAGCGCACATCGCTGCGATACCCATCTGATTGAAAAGAAGGGCGATAAGTGG
>JAQCER010000061.1 GCA_027618625.1 Verrucomicrobiota bacterium | reverse complement strand
GAACTTGCCATTGCTCACCACTGGCCAGTCGCGCAGTTCGATATCGCCTGTTCGGCCATCAAAGTTCACCAGTCCACACTTTCCAACTAACTCCCCTTTGGGCGTGTAGCGCACGAGATCGATCTGCTTGCCCTTGCCCTTGGCGACGGCGCGGCGGATGCCTGCGGAGTCACGCCCGGCAGTCGGTTTCGTCGGAGCGCTCGCGCCGGGAGCGATGGCCCCATCCTCCAGGAACACTTCCATTTCCTCACACTGGATCAGGAATCCGGGATGCTTCGCGACCACCTTGTCCTCGAAGAGAATCACGTTGCCTGACTTATCGTAGAACGAGGTGCCGCTGCAAGTGATGCGCATCTTCTCGTTCTCTTCCTTGAGCTTCTGATTAAGCAGGACATCCGGAGCGGTGTCCGGCACCGGCACCGGCACTCCGCCGATGGTGGGTGCTTCGAGCGGCTGGGCGGGAGGTGCATCGGCAAGATTTTCCGGAACACCCGGCGCTGACTGCGAATCTGTGCCGGTAGACTTCGGGGCCACCACGAGATTGGCAGTGGTGATTTCAGGCTCCTTGTCGGTGCCAGATTTTGCTCGGGCGCTGGCGATCAATCGACGTGCCTCCGGTGTCGCCCGCTTGATCATTGCCTCTGCCTTTGCCCTGCTGCCCAGCGATGCTTCATCCAATTTCGGCAGATCCTTGCGGTTCTTGGCCGCAGCTTCGGCCTTCTCGCGCAGGCCATTGACCAGGCCGCCTTTTTCATCGACTTTCTTTGAACTGTCTTCGAGCAATTGCCGCCGCTTTGCCCGCTCCAGCGCTTCAAGCGCATCATCCAGGAACTTCAGTTTATCTTCCCCTTCCACTTCCTGGGCCTGCAGTGTGCCTCCAGAGATCACCAGCAGGAACACTAACATTAATCTTAATCGATTCGGTTTCATGTTATTTTTTCTTTCCGTCAGCTTTGCCTTTGCTACTACCCTTTGGGTTGTCACTTCCTTTGTTGTCGTTCGTACTGTCCCCGGGTGACAGCGACATCTTGCCGCCGCCAAAAATCGTCATCCGCACGGGCCCCATCATTTTGCCAAATTGTGAACGCACCTGCTTGTCGTCAGCCTTTTTGGTGGAGGTGTCGCAAACCAGGCCCTGGCCGATGATCTCAAACTGCCCGGCCACGCTGACCTTGCTGTAGCTGTCACCGGTCAAGATGCCCGTGGTGAGGTCGAAGTAGCCGCTGCGCACTTCGATGCGCGTCGTCTGCTCGCCATCCGGCCCGAATTCCTGAATATCGAGACCTTGCACACGGAGTGTCACCTCGTCCTCACGCGTCACGTTGCTCACTTGGATCGTGCTTACACGCTTTCCCGTTTCGGGATCAAATTGTGGGATCACCAGCTCGCGATGCCCGCGCCCCACTGGCGTCACATTGCCAATCGCACCAGCCATGGTTGGCGGCATTTCCCCTTCGACTGCGGCCTTTTCCTTCTTCTCACCCTTCTTGTCTCGCTTCTTTTTCTCCTCTTTTGCCGATGCCTCTTTGTTGTCCTGCGACCACACCGAGTCCACAAGTGGGAATGCGAGCCCTAACATTGCCACCAGCAGCAGCAGCAGGCGGCAACCCTTGCGGTAGTGGATTCCGTGGAGCATTTCAGGCATGGGAAGGGTTGGCGCTGGTTACGATTCGGTGGATGCCGGCGAGGGTGTCGAGCACCGCCGCCAGCTCGCTCAGCGGAACCTGGTTCGGCCCGTCGGACAGGGCTTGATCGGGATTCGGATGGGTTTCCATAAATACACCATCACAACCCGCAGCGACAGCCGCGCGCGCAAGCACCGGTGCCAGCGCCCGGTCGCCACCCGTCGTCCCACCCAGTCCACCAGGACGCTGGACGGAGTGAGTCGCATCAAAAATGACACGCAGCCCCTGCTCGCGCATCCAGTAGAGCGATCGCATGTCAGCGACCAGATTGTTGTAGCCAAAACTGACGCCGCGCTCGGTGATGAGCAGGCGATCGTTGCCGAAATGCGCGACTTTTTCTGCAATGTTCGCCACGTCCCAGGGAGCGAGAAATTGCCCCTTTTTCACATTCACCGCCCGCTTGGATTCGGCTGCGGCCTGAATCAAATCCGTTTGCCGACAAAGGAACGCCGGGATTTGCAGGAGATCGATGTATTCGGCAGCGATGGCGACATCTTCCGGCGAATGCACATCGGTGGTGACTGGTACGCCGAGTTCCCGGCCAACATCTGCCAGCAGCCTGCATCCTTCCCGGCAGTCCATGCCGCGGAACGAGTGCACCGATGTGCGGTTGGCCTTGTCGTAAGACGCTTTGAAAATAAAGCGAAAGCCGCGGGCTTGCGCGATTTTCAGCAGCGCGGCTCCGATGTCCCGCAGAAACGCTTCCGACTCGATCACGCACGGGCCCAGAATGAACAGGGGCTGCTCCCCATCGACGGTGACATTGCCAATGTCGAAAATCGGCACTGAGACGGATGTGGGAACTGGCGATGGGGTAGACAACGGATGTGAAGTAAGAAGGTCGAAAAACGCGCCCGTTTCCGATGGCACGTAACGGGATCTTAGGGCAGGTACCCTAGGGCAGGGACACTTGCTTCACAAGTGATTCCGAGCCATCGGACTGTTGCTGCCAATGTAACAACCATTGCGCACGCAAATGACCAATTGGCCACTGCCGCGTGACAAAGTTGTCATCGCGAAGATTCTTTGGATCAACGACTGGCGATGGCGTCCATCAGCCCCTTACGCATCGCATCCACCGGGGCATCACGATTGAACCACCACTCGAACGAGAACACGCCCTGCCACAGCAGCATCGGCAGGCCATTCGTTGTGCGGGCACCACGGTCCTCCGCCGATTTGAGAAAGCGCGTCTCCAGCGGGCTGTAGATCATGTCGAACGCGAAGTGATGGGGTTGCAGCAGATGGTGTGGCAAGAGGTCAGGATCCGTGCGTTTCATGCCCACCGATGTAGCATTCACGATCAGGTCAATGTCGTTCAATTCCTCGTGCAGCGCCTCGGTCTCCCACGGACAGACCGCCAGGCGTTTCACTGGGCCCAGAACCCGTGTGTCCTGAAAGTATGGTTCTAGTTCCCGAGCTACGGCCTCCGCCTTGTCCGTCGTCCGATTGACCAGCACCAGACGTTCGCAATTTTCAACCGCACACTGCACCGCCACCGCCCGGCCTGCGCCGCCACCCGCACCGATGATCATTACCCGCAGGTCGCTCACATCCACCATGAATTCCTCACGCACCGCCCGCAGAAACCCCGGGCCGTCACTGTTGAAACCCACCAGACTGCCGTCGTCATCGCAGACCACCGTGTTCACCGCTCCCAGTTTCCTCGCCAGATCATCGACCCGATCCATCGCCTCCAGCGCCAGAAACTTGTGAGGAATCGTGCAGTTCGTTCCGTAAAATCCCAACTTCGGCAGCAACCGCACCGCTTCATCGAATTCCTCCGGCCGGATCTGCAGCCGAATATACTGCGCATCGATCCCACAGGCCTGCAGCGCCGGGTTGTGCAATTGCGGCGACAACGAATGCTCCACAGGGTCACCGAACACCGCCACCCGCGGACGCGGCGAAACATCACGGATCACAGCGTCCCAGTTCTTCAGATCGGCGAGGGTGTAGACAGATTTGGAAGGTTCCACAGCCCTCAGACTACCATCGGCGATGGTCGGCGCGAGCGGAAAATTTCCGCTTTGCGCAGGGAAAGAACGCGTAAAGTGATTGCGCTCATACAGCTCAACGGTTTTTATGAATCCACACTCCGTACATCCACACGAAACCGAACCGCCGGTAGCCCCCTCTTCGTTCAAAGAACGGCTCTGGCGGATCATTTTCCTGTCAGACACTCCGGCTGCCAGAGCCTTTGATATCGTTCTGCTCTGGCTGATCGGGATCAGTGTGGTAGTCGTGATGCTGGAAAGCGTTGAATCGATCCGAAGCCAGTATGCAGGGATTTTGCGGACCACGGAATGGGTCTTCACAGTATTCTTCACGATTGAGTATGTGTTGAGGGTGTGGACATGCCGCAACAGGCTGCGTTACATGTTCAGCTTTTTTGGAATCGTTGATCTGATTTCGATCCTGCCGACGTTTCTCGAAGTCTTCTTGACTGGCTCCGGGCACTTTATGGTGATCCGGGTGCTGCGATTGCTGCGCATGTTCCGGATCCTCAAGATGGCCTCGCACATGGGCTCGGCCTACGTGCTGATCAACGCCTTGCAGGCCAGCCGCTCGAAGATCCTGGTGTTTCTGTTTGGCGTGCTTTCGATCGTCTGTATCGAAAGCACGTTGATGTACATCATCGAAGGCGGGCAGGAGAATTCGGATTTCACCAGCATCCCGCAGGCGATCTACTGGGGGATCGTTACCATCACTACCGTCGGCTACGGCGACATCACTCCAGTGACAGTGTTAGGGAAGATGCTGGCATCGATCATGATGCTTACAGGCTTTGCCATCATTGCGGTTCCCACGGGCATCGTCAGTGCAGAGCTCAACAGGGAACTTCAGGCCATCAGGCCCGACTCGCGCAATTGCCCCAACTGCGGGCAGCACGGTCACGACCCTGCAGCGCTCTACTGCAAGATGTGTGGGCAGAAGATGTAGCCACCCGGTTCGCTGAGTTTCCATGTCGCGATTTCGCATCACCATTGCATACGATGGCCAACCCTTCGCCGGGTGGCAGAAGCAACCAGCCGCCACCACTGTGCAGGGGCTGATCGAAGCCGCGCTGAGCAAAGTGAGTGGCTGCCAGGGCGATGAAAGGATTTGCGTGCATGGATCAGGTCGCACCGATGCCGGCGTGCACGCGCTGGGACAGGTGGCCCATTTCGACGCGATGGACGGCTCATCGCTGGATGCACGGGCATGGTGCCGTGCGCTCAATGTAAACCTCCCAGCCACCGTGCGCATTATGGACTGCGCACCAGCTGCGGATAACTTCCACGCCCGCTTTGATGCTCAACGCAAGACTTACGCCTATCACATTCACCACGCTGCCGTGTTGCCTCCCCACGCAGCGGGCCGGGCATGGCACATCTTCGGCAAGCTCGACCACACGGTGCTGGAGGCAGGGCTTGCTGCTTTGTCAGGGCAGCACGACTTCACCGCCTTTGCCGCGAATCGGGGAGACGCCTCCGACCAGGACTCACGCGTCCGAACCATCTTCGACACACAATTGGAAATCGATGGCGACCGTCTCATCCTGCGGTTCACGGGCGATGGATTCCTTTACAAAATGGTCCGCCTGCTGACTGGTGGCCTGGTCCGTTGCGCTCAGGGCAGGGAGAACATGGCATTTTTTACCGGGCTGCTCAATGGTCAGACCGCTGGGGCAAAAGCCCCCTTTTGCGCGCCTGCCGATGGATTGTATCTCGAACGAGTAGAGTACCCACTGGATACTCTGGGCTAGCTCCAAGCCCTGCCAATTTCGGTCGAATTTGTGTCGCGCGCTCACACAAGGGAGATCGGGAGTGATTGGCCACTTGCTTTGGCACACCGGCTGCGTTCACTTCACGTTCCTTGGTCTGACAATCTTGGCAGGTTGATTTTTTATTAATTTCTGTTATTATTCTGCTTAGTATGAAAAATGAAAACAGCGAACTCGTCGCGAAAATTCTACGCATAGCACTATGCATCAGTGCATTAGCTATATTGAACAACTGCGCGACCAAGCAGGTGATGGTGAGTGTCAAGGATCAGCGGATGATCGTCATGGACGGGGAAAAGGTGGAAAAGATGTATCCGGTGTCGACTTCAAAGTTCGGCCTGGGTGATCGGCCTGGCAGCAAATGCACGCCACTGGGTACGCTGAAGGTGGCGAAAAAGATTGGACGGGGCATGCCAGCTGGTGCCGTTTTCAAAGGCCGCCGCCCTACAGGGGAAGTCTTGAAGCCCAACGCGCAGGGGCGAGATCCGATCGTTACCCGTATCTTGTGGTTGTCCGGCCTGGAGCCTCACAATCGCAACGCGTTCGGCCGCTTTATCTATATCCATGGCACCCCTGAAGAATGGCGAATCGGAAGCCCGGCCAGCTACGGCTGTATCCGCATGCGCTCGGATGACGTGATCGATCTGTACGACCGCATCGGCGTGGGGACACGGATCACGGTGGTTCCAGACAGCTTGTTCACCGGAGATCATCTGGCCAGACGGCAGCAGAAATCGATCGCGAGAAAAGAGCGGGCACTCGTTGCCACCCGCAAAGTTCGCCAGCTCGATTCTGACGCTGTCACCCGCTAGTCGGGCGCCGCCAGGCTGGCGGAAAATGGACTGGGAGTCCTCAGCTGCGAGATGCGGCTGGGCGTTCAGTTAAGGAAGTGTTTGTTTCTTCTCGAAGTCAGGACACCATTACCGATAAACTCACTGCATCTGAATCCAGGCATGACATTTATCCACGACGATTTTCTGCTTCAGGGCGTAATGGCGCGGCGCCTCTACCACGAAGTTGCTGAAGCACTTCCGATCATTGACTATCATTGCCACCTGTCACCCGAAGACGTAGCGACCAATCGCAAGTTTTCGAACTTGTTCGAGATCTGGCTGCAGGGGGATCACTACAAGTGGAGGGCCATGCGTAGCAATGGCGTAGCCGAGGAATTCTGTACCGGAAACGCGGATCCGTATGACAAATTTGTCGCCTGGGCGGAGACGGTGCCACATACCTTGCGCAACCCGCTCTACCACTGGACCCATCTTGAATTAAGGCGTTACTTTGGCATCGATGTCCTGCTGAATGGCGATACCGCCAAAGAAATCTGGGACGAGGCGAATCGCCAGCTGGCAGAGCCACAGCGAACGGCGCACGGAATTCTCAAGGACTTCAAAGTCGAAGTAGTATGCACTACGGACGATCCGGTAGATACACTTGAGCATCACAAGGCAATAGCAGAGTCCGGCATTGGAACCAAAGTGATCCCTGCATTCCGGCCGGATGCCGTTCTCAAAGTCGATCAGCCGGAGTTTTTCAATGCCTACTGCGACAAGCTGGCAGCCGCCACAGGTAGAAGCACGCGAACGTTCGACGATTTGATCGCCGCGCTCAAGGATCGGCACGACTACTTCCACGAGCGTGGCTGCCGCCTGTCTGACCACGGTCTCAGCTACTGCCATGCCACGTTTGCTCCCGAAGCGGAAGTGGTGGCTGTCTACGACAAGGCACGCGCTGGTGAGGCAATCACACCTCGCGAGAAGGAGATCTTCGCCACGCACATCATGCTGCTCACTGGCCGCTGGGATGCCGACCGTGGCTGGGTGAAACAACTCCACCTCGGGCCATTGCGCAACAACAACACCCGCAGGTTCAAGGAAATCGGGCCCGATACCGGCTTTGATTCGATGGGCGACTGGCCGCAGGCCGAAAACCTGTCTCGCTTTCTCGACCGACTCGATCAGGACAATCACCTGCCCAAGACGATTCTCTACAATGGCAATCCGCGCGACAACTACGTTTTCGCCTCCATGATAGGAAACTTTCAGGAAGGCGGCACCCCTGGTAAGGTGCAATTCGGATCCGGCTGGTGGTTTCTCGACCAGAAGGAGGGGATGGAATGGCAAATCAATGCCCTGTCCAACCTCGGGCTGCTTTCTCGATTCGTCGGCATGCTCACCGACTCTCGATCCTTTATGTCCTACCCACGGCACGAATACTTCCGCAGAATTTTCTGCAACATGCTGGGAGAGGACGTTGCCGAGGGCACTCTGCCTGGAGATTTCGAAATGCTGACTGAACTCGTCAGCAACGTGTGTTACCTCAACGCGAAGACATGGTTTCCGTTTGCCTGAACACGTCGAAGAAGTAATTGAAGTCGTTTCCGGTTATGCGGGAGGCACCTCGCGCCAGCCCCAGATACGAGAACCATGGAGACCATGCCGAGGCTGTCGAAGTGCGATACGATCCGACAAAGGTATCCGAATTCGTCGAGGAGGAAATGGAACAATACAAGTGCGCCGTGCATCGCTTCTTGCGCGTAATCCCCGGGGCGGATCGGGCAGTCGAGGCTCACTCCTGAACCAATACTTCGGGACTTCGCAGTGTCAGCATGGCGAGTTCCGGGCGGCAGGCAAACCTGACACGAATACCCGTCGTTCCTACACCACGGGTCACAAACAGCTTTGACGCTCTACGTTCGAACTCGCCGTAAATGTATTTCTTCCCCCAGGTAACAGTTTGCGGCGCATAGCCGATCAAAGGAACACGACACTGGCCGCCATGGGTGTGACCGGAAAGCTGCAGGATGTTGGCCCGACCGCTGACCACGGTGTCGAAGTAGTCCGGCTCGTGAATCAACGCCAGCGTCGGTGTGTCTTTGGCGATGCCTCTGAAAGTAGCCGCAATGTCTGGATTCCCGTCCCACACATTGTCCGTGCCGGCAACCGCCAAGCGCGTTTGATGGATGGTGATTTGCGAGTGCGCGTTGATCAGGAAATCGACTCCGCGCTCTTTGAACATCTTTTTCACCCGCGAACCGACGCTGTACCAGCCATCGTGGTTCCCCATGATGGCAAAGATCCCATGCTTCGCTCTGATGCCTGCCAGATGCTCCAGCAGCTGTGGAATCACCGCATCATCGTGCTCAAGGTAGTCGCCGACGATCGCCACCAGATCCGGTGCCTCCTGGTTCACCGCCTCCACCAGCTTCTGCACCAGTGGCTCGTCCGCATCCGGTCGATAGTGAAGATCGCCGAACATTGCCACGCGCAGGCCGTCCAGATCGCCGGGCAGATTTGGCATCACGACTTCCCTGCGGGTGATCGACAACAGGCCCGGTTCCACCTTGAATCCGTAACCAAAGGTCGCCACCGCAGCAGATCCGAGTCCAGCGAGTTGGAGAAATTGGCGACGCTTCATCAATTGCAGGGCCCACAGGTAAGCAGGCTGTGGTCGTTCGGCAAGCGACCAAACCGAGGAAACCGGCGCAGAACCAATCTTCGAGAAGTTCGTGGAATTCGCCCTTGCGCCGTCGTTTTCCGAGCCTATAGTGCGCGCTCGCTCCAGAAAGCTTCTTTTTCTGGAAATCGTTAAACCTTAACTTATTCCGCAGAGAATGGATCAGCCTGACTGGGCTGAGCGCAACGGAACCGATTTCCGGCGTGCATTCCTTGGAAAGACAAATCATGCCTACAGAACTTGTAAAAGAATTGGTGGAAGCCGGTGTTCACTTTGGACACCAGAGCAAAAAGTGGAACCCACGGATGCGTCCGTATCTTCTTCAAACGAAGAACAACATCCACATTATCAACGTTGAGCAAACCGCTATCCAGCTGGGTGCTGCCGCTGAGTTTCTCTGTTCCTGTGTGCGCCAGAACAAAAAGATCCTGTTCGTCGGCTGCAAGCGCCAGGCGCACGATTCCGTTCGCGAAGCTGCCGATGCCACCGGTCAATTTTACGTCAACCACCGCTGGCTGGGTGGCACGCTGACAAACCTCACCACCATCCGCAAGAGCGTGAAGCGCCTTGAGTTCCTAGAGAACATTGAGAAATCCGCCGACTTCAAAGCACGGAGTAAGAAAGAACTCGCCGCACTGAACCGGGAAAAGAACAAGCTTCTGCGCAACCTTCAGGGAATTCGGGGCATGGAGAAATATCCAGACGCTATTGTGATCGTCGATTCCGCCCGCGAGACGATCGCAGTCGCCGAAGCCCGCCGCTTGAAGATCCCAATCGTTGCACTGGTCGACAGCAATGCCGATCCTGCTCTGATCGACTATCCGATCCCTGCGAACGACGACGCGATTCGCTCGATCCGAATAATTCTCCAGAACCT
>JAQCER010000060.1 GCA_027618625.1 Verrucomicrobiota bacterium | reverse complement strand
TATTCCTCTTTGCATCAATAGATTACACGCTCCATCACATTTGAAAACACGCCCTAGTTTTCCGCACGAAATGTTCGTTAGGCATTCATGAATGGTTTTTGCGCAAGTGTATAAAGAAATTGCGCAATCTGTCATTGCTCATTATTCCCGAAACCGTGATTGTTGCAGGCACTGGATAATGTATTTCCTAGGCAAAAGGACCCAACCCCAATTGTTTTCCCCATGACATCTTCTGCTCGAATTCTCGTCGTCGCTTGCTCGGGGCTTCCACTGTTTGTTCAAACGGCTCTCGCGCAGGAATATCCCGACATCATCGCCGCCGACAATCCGGTGCACTACTGGCGATTTGAAGAAGCCGACGTCGCCACGCCGGCAAAAGATGAGCAAAGCAACCGCGACGGCACCTATGAAGGCGGCATCACGTTGGGTGAAGACAGTTCCAATCCGGGGCTCGGGAAAGCCGCGCGATTCGATGGAGCAAATGGAACGCACGTGGCGCTGGGAGATCCACTGCATCCCGGAGACTCGGTCTCGATCGAGGCCTGGGTGAATCTGGATGAAGATGTGACTACTGGCTTTGCGCCGGTGATGGCCCGGTGGGGGGGCAGCTACGAACTCGATTTCAATAAGAGCCAGGAATACCGCGGCAACATGGTGGTGCAGGCAAATGGCGTTGTGGTTCCAAGAACCAACGCCCCCCTCGAACTCGGCACATGGCATCACGTCGTCGGCATTTTCTTTGGCGACGCCGATGGTGGAGGAGGAACGGCGACGATCTTTCTCGATGGTGAGCAGGGAGAGGAGATGGTCGATGGCGGCAACCTGGCGGACGGTGGTGGCGATGACGGACTTTGGTACATTGGCAGGACGCGCACCCCGACTTCGGGATTTGCCTGGAAAGGCTTGCTCGATGAAGTTGCCGTCTACGACCGTGCTCTAACCGAGGCAGAGATTCTGGAACACTACGAGGCGGGCAAGCCGGAGCCCTTCGTTCTGCTGGCGTCTGAGGGAAATGTTTACGCCTTCGTCGATGATGATGGACTCATCGAAATCGACACCGGCATTACGATTGAGGCCGGGAAGACTTACACGTTGAAGGTGGACACTGGCAATCCGCCAGGAGAGGAGGGCCAGGGAGACAGCAGCCTGCAGGCCTGGGTCGTTCCGGAAGGAGGCGGTGCCAGGGAGTTCATCGGTCAGAACTTTCGCACCGTCCCGGGTTGGAAAGTTGCGCCGGACGGTGGCTGGGTGGAGAACACCTTCACTTTCAGCGGCAGTGTCAGCTCATTGACAGGCGGAAATGGGCCGGTTGCCGGCGGCAGCCTTGTCATTCTCAGTTCCAATTTCGACGCGTCCTGCTGTGGTGGCGGCGAGCCGGGCCGCGTCTATTTCGACAACTTCCGCGTCGAAGTCAACAATACCGAGGTGTTCGCAGACAGCTTCGAAGGAGCCGGGCTCGCAGCAGGCGAAGAAGGCTTCGTCACAGACGCGGGATGGCTCGGCGGCGGTGGCCTGTTTTGGCCCGTCGGCACCGGCAAACCGATCGAGCCCGAGCCTGACACTGTTCCCGATGTGGATTTGCCCGCTTCTGACGGCAATGTGATCGCATTCATCGATGACGATAGTTCCATCGAAGTCAATACAGGAATTGTCCTTGCGGCAGGCAAGACTTACGTGCTGAAAGTGGACGCCGGCAATCCCAAAGGCGATCCTGGCCAGGGTGATAGCAGCCTGCAGGCGTGGGTGGTTCCCAGCGGTGGCGGTGCCAGGGAATTCATCGGTCAAATCTATCGCACTGTCGCCGAGTGGAACGTCGCAGACGACGGCGACTGGGTGGAGAATACATTAACCTTCAGTGGCGATGCCAGTTCCCTGACCGGTACGTCGGGCCCGGTTGCCGGTGGCACGTTGGTGATCTTCAGCTCTAATTTTGACGCGTCATGCTGCGGCGGTGGCGAGCCGGGCACGGTGTTCTTTGACAATTTCCGCGTCGATGTCGATGGCGTTCAAGCCTTTCAAGAAAGCTTCGAAGCGGCAGGCGTAACCGAAGAAGGCGGCGCAGGAGAACTCGCCGATGCAGGGTGGTCTGGCGATCCAGAGAAGAGCGGTATTTTGTGGCCGATTCTAAATCTACCATCGCCCGTCGAGATTGGCGGTGCATTCATTGAAGGCGCCAACAATCTCGCGCTTGCAGCCAATGGCGCGTTGGCCACGTCGCCGGATCCCAAGATCGCTGATCCGTTCGGGCCAGAGAATGCGATCAATGGCATCTACGGGCTCGACAATGCCGAGTCCAAGTCGTGGATCTCCGCTGAAAACAACTCTTCGATCATCATTGATCTTGCCGGCGCAAGTTCCAGCGTCAGCATGATCGCCTGGAGTAGCGACAACACTGCAGCCATCAACAATCGTGTGACGGGCACCTACAAAGTGGCATTTACCAACGACGCTGCCGTGAGCGCTGGTTCAGCGTGGACCAACCTCGGCAGGGTCACCTTCACTACCAATACGCCTGCGGACCTGGTGCGGCACCTCTATGCGTTTGATCCATTCGCCGCTACCGGCATCCGCATCGTGACCGAATCAGCGGGTGCGCAGATCGCCATCGATGAAATCGAAGTTTACCCTGTTGGAACTCCGATTCCCATTCCGACTCCAGAGCTGACCGCGGTGTTCATAGGCGGGTCATTCATTGATGGAGCGACCAATCTGGCGTTGGCGGCGAATGGTGGCGTGGCCTCATCCCCAGATCCGAAGATCGCGGATCCTTTTGGACCCGAAAACGCCATCAACGGAATCTACGGGCTCGACAACGCTGTATCCAAATCGTGGATTTCGGCGGAAGGCAATTCTTCGATCATCATCGATCTCGCCGGCGGGAGTTCCAGCGTCGAACTGGTCACACTCAGCAGCGACAACACCGGTGCTATCAACAACCGGGTTACCGGCATCTACACTTTGGAGTTCACCAATGATGCGGCCGTCAACGCGGACTCCAACTGGACGCCAATGGGTAAGGTGACAGTAACCACGAACACCCCCACAGACCTGATGCGTCATGTCTACCAGTTCAGCCCATTCGATGCCACAGGGATTCGAGTGGTGACCCAATCAGCAGGAGCGCAAATCGCCATCGACGAAATCGAAGTCTATCCGGCGGGAACCAATCCGATCCCGTTCAACATTCTCGTGCCGATTGAAATCGGCGGCACGATGGATGCTGCCGCCAATCTTGCTCTGGCGGCCAACGGCGGCGTCGCGACCTCGCCGGATGCGAAGATTGCCGATCCCTTTGGTCCCGAAAATACCATTAATGGCATCTATGGCCTCGACAGTGCCGCCTCCAAGGCTTGGATCTCGGCTGAAGCCAATTCATCCATCCTCGTCGCCCTGGCAGAGCGCTCGCTCATTGCTCGTGTCGCCTGGGGAAGCGACAACACCGCAGCCATCAGCAACCGGGTAACTGGCACCTACATCCTGGAGTCGACCAATGACGATGTAGTTCAGGTTGGCAGCGAGTGGACCGAGATCGGTCGTATCACTATCCCCACCAACACACCAGAGGATCTGATGCGCCAAGTCTATCCATTCGCCCCTGTCGAGGCGACCGGCATTCGCATTCTCACGCAATCCATTGGCGCTCAAATCGCGATCGATGAAATCGAGATCTACGCGCCCGTCCCCATTTTAGAAGCCGTCGTTGTCGGTGGTTCGTTCATCGAAGGTGCCACCAATTTCGCACTCGCCGCCAATGGGGCCACCGCCCTTTCACCCGATGCGAACATTGCCGCCCCGTTTGGGCCGGAGAACGCCATCAATGGCATCTACGGTCTCGACAATGCCGAATCCAAATCATGGATTTCGGCGGAAGGCAATTCGTCCATCATCGTCGATCTCGCCGGAGCCACCACCAACATTGGCGTGATTGCATGGAGTAGCGACAACACCGGCGCTATCAACAACCGTGTGCTGGGAACCTACACGCTGTCGTTCACCAATGATGCCACGGTTAGTGCTGATTCCAACTGGATCACACTCGGAAAGGTGGTCGTGACTTCCAACACACCGCAGGATTTGATGCGGCACGTGTACATGGTTGGTCCCGTCGACGCTACTGGAATTCGCATTGTAACAGAATCGAATGGGCCACAGATTGCAATTGATGAGATCGAAGTGTACCCGGCAGGAACCAATCCGTTTGGTCCGTTGGGAAGATATGCGAGCACCGTGCTCGCGGACCGGCCAGTGCATTACTGGCGCTTTGAAGAAACCAGCACCGACAGCCCGGCAAGAGACGAACGCGGCGCCCAGGATGGAGTGTATGCCGGAGAGGTCGAACTCTCCCAGCCCAGCGCTTTCCCGGCACTGGGAATCGCCATGCACTTAGATGGCGAACCCGGAACGCATGTGGATTTGGGCGAAGACGGGCCGATGGTAGAGTCCTCGATCACCGTCGAGGCGTGGGTGAATCTCGATGACGACGCCACCACGCAATTCGCCCCCATTGTGGCGCGATGGGATGGCAGCTTCGAACTCGACGTCAACAACCCTGACGGTGGGTTCGTCGATATGGTCATTCGCAGCGATTCGAACGCGTTTCTCGATCCCTCATCGGAGGAGCCGCTTGAAGTGGGCACGTGGCATCATGTCGTCGGCATGTTTGACGGCGAAAGCGATGGCGGTGGTGGCGTGGGAAGAGTTTATGTCGACGGTGTGCTTGGCCTCGAAGTTGAAGGCGGTGGAGATCTGCAGAACCAGGGCGGCGACGATGGCCACTGGTACGTCGGTCGGACCAGGACGGAAAGTTCCCCATTCGGCTGGAAGGGCTTCATCGACGAAGTTGCCATCTACAACTACGCACTTACGGAAGAACAGATTCTCAACCACATCGCGGTCGCAACGGGTGGCGCAGTTCTCGGATTCGAGATTATTTCGCTTTCCCGAGATCCGGCCAATGGCAATGTTACGCTCACGTTCCGCTCAGTCCCCGGTCGCACCTACCGCGTCGAAACTTCAACCAGTTTGGAGAATCCCTGGGCGGAAATTGCGGATGGTCTGGACGCATCTGACGGTGAGCTCACCAGCTTCATCGATACAGAAGCCACATTGGACCTGCCCGAACTCTACTATCGCGTAGTGCAGGAATAGCCGTAGACTTGTGGCAGCCCCATCTCCATGAGACAACTTAGCTGCTGCGCAATCTCCACGATCCTGACGCTGGCACAGTCGGTTGCGTCCGGCCAATCAACGGTCGTGATCAGCGAATTCATGGCGAGCAATCAGACGTCGCTGATTGACGGCGATGGCAATTATTCGGATTGGATCGAGCTTCACAACTTCGGCGCCGAAACTGTAGATCTTTCAGGTTGGTTTCTCACCGACCGTGCTGATGATTTGAAGCAGTGGAAATTCCCTGCAGGTGCGCTCGAATCCGGCGGTTACCTTATCGTCTTCGCCTCCAGCAACCATCCAGAGGATGGTGTCGATGCCACTGGCCAACTCCACACGAACTTCCGACTCAGTGCGCAGGGTGAATATCTGGCGCTCGTGGGTTCCGATGGCATCTCGGTGATCAGTGAATTTGCGCCGACCTATCCGGTGCAAACCACGGATGTGTCCTATGGCAACGATACCGATCGAGCCCGATCAGGATTCTTTGAAACCCCAACACCTGGAGCTGCCAATCGCTCGCTGGCATCGTTAGGCAAAACGGTAACGTTCTCCCGTTCGGGTGGAACCTTTTCCGACTCGCTGGATATCACTGTGACTGCCGATCTCGGGGAAGGCCAGCAGATCCGCTACACGACCAATGGGCAGTTGCCGACCCTCTTTAATAGCACCAATGCCACCAGCGGCGACACCATCACTATCACAAAGAACACGCATTTGCGCGCCCATGTTGTTGAAAATGGTGGCCTGACTGGACCTTCGGCCAGCGCGATCTTCCTCAAAATCGCCAACGATCTCACCAATTTCAGCTCGAATCTTCCGGTTGTGGTCATCGACACGGCTGGAAAGACGATCCCACCAACGTCTTCAGCGACACTGGTGGCCGCCCGCACCTTGATCTTTGAACCCGATCTTATTTCAGGCCGTGCCAACTTCGGATTGTCGCCCCACTACAGCGGGAATAGCGGGCTCAGAATCCGCGGTCGAAGTTCGTCAGGATTTCCTAAGAACCAATACAACTTCGAGTTCTGGGATGACGAAGCCAACGAAAAGAACTTCAATCTGCTTGGCATGGGAGGCGAGTCGGACTGGGTGTTGTCCGCCCCGTACACCGACAAATCCTTGATGCGCAATGTCATTACCTACCGCCTGTGGCAGGACGCCGGCTGGCCATCGCTGGATACGCGGTTTGTCGAAGTATTCATCAATCAAGACGGCGATAACGAAATCTCATTCAGTGATGACTATCTGGGCGTATACGTGTTCATTGAGGGCATCACCATCGACGATGACCGGCTTGATATTGAGCCGCCAGAAGAAACCACGGATCCCGGTCAGATCACCGGCGGCTATGTCATGGAATCCGGAAATCCGGAAGGCGCGCACTTTTCGACACGTACCAGTAAAAAAAGCATCCCCTACCGGCACAAAGATCCGAACCGTGATGAATTGAACGCGGAACAACGCACCTGGATTAAGACACGCATCGAAGATTTTGAGAAGGCGTTGTTTGCCGACGACTTCCGGCACCCGGACACCGGCGTTCACTACCGCGAACTCACCAACATGGATTCCCAAGTCGACTACAAGATCTATCGCGAATGGACGCGCAATTTTGATGGCGGCAGCACTTTCTTCCACATCCCACGCGGCGGCGTCATTATCATGGGACCGCTGTGGGACTACAACTGGGCTCTTGGCAATGTGAACTATGCGGAAGGTGGCGACGATCCCGGATATTTCACCGCAGGCTGGAACCGATCGTTTACCAGTCTGCCTTCCTGGTCCTCGTGGTCGTTACGCATGGAAGATGACCCCATTTTCTGGCATGGTTTCACTGAGCGATGGCTGGAACTGCGCGAGGAGATCCTGAGCACGGAACGCGTGAACGCCATCATCGATGAGACCGCGGCTCTGTTAGAGGAATCCGCAGCGCGCAACTTCGTCCGCTGGAAGGTACTCGGCGTGATGACCTTTATCAGTCCCCCAGGATTCCGAGATCGGAAGACGTATCAATCGGAAGTCGATTATTTGAAACAGTGGCTCGCCGATCGCATGGCATGGATGGATGGCGCGTTTGTGACAAAGCCAAGCCTGAGTCAACCCGGTGGCTCGATTGTGCCCAATTTCGAACTGACCATGTCCTCACCGGATGGTTCGGTCGTTTTCACCGCGGATGGCTCCGACCCCAGAAGTCCTGATGGCACACCGAGCCCCAGCGCAATCCAATTTGCAGGCGGGCCAGTCGACGTCGTGTTCATCGCTGCTGGTTCGGATGTTCGATACCTGGTGCCGACCGATGACGCTTTGGGAGACGCTTGGAGGCAACCGGATTTTGATGACACCCATTGGCCAGAAGCGCCGAGCCCGCTGGGGTTCGAGACCCCAGGTGGCCCAATCGAAGCCGCGATCGGTACCGACATCAAAGCCGACATGCGGGGAGTGAACGCCAGCATCTATGTCCGGCATACCTTTAACCTCAACAACGATCCCACCAACGTCAACAGTCTGCGCATGGCCCTCAAGTATGACGACACCTTTGTCGCATGGCTTAACGGTGTGGAAATTGCCCGCGATGCAGATCGGACTCCAGCCTCCGTGACGTGGAATTCGTATGCGACTGACTCCCGATCCGACGACGACGCGGTGAAGGATTTCGTGATCGATCTCGGCAATCATCGCGACAAAATGCGCCGGGGTCCAAACGTGCTGGCCATTCAAGCCATGAACACCGCCGCTGGCAGCTCCGACTTTCTGATCGGAGCGACGCTGGACGGCAACCACACAGTGAGTTCAGAACCTCTGGTGTTAAATGATTCAACCTTGATCAAAGCCCGGACCAGGCAGGCCGATCGGTGGAGCGCCGCCGTGTCCGCCTACTTCTGGATGAATGAAGTGCCAGCAGACGCCGGGAATCTAGTGCTGTCGGAAATCATGTATCATCCACCTGCCCCGACCAGCACCGAGATCGACGCTGGCTTTGTGGATCGAGAGCAATTCGAGTTCATTGAAATCCACAACATCAGCAGCGAGACGGTCAGGGTCTTCAACCTCGCATTCATCGACGGGATCGACTTCGATTTTACCAAAGGCAACGCGGCCTCCATTGCCCCTGGCGGCTACGCGGTAATCGTCCAGAACAAAGGCGCATTTGAAGCTCGCTACGGGGCAGGCATCACGATCATTGGCGAGTTTGCCGACAACTTGGCGAACGGCGGAGAGCGGCTCGAACTCGCAGGTGTCCTCGCGATCGACTACGACGACAACTGGCATCCGTCCACTGACGGCGAAGGCTTCAGCCTGAATCTCATTGATGAGTCCAACGTGAGAATCAACTGGAGCCAGTCCGGCACATGGCGGGCGAGCAGCACCATCCTCGGAAGCCCTGGAGCAGGGGATGGCAATTCCGCCAGCGGTGGCGGATTTTCCCAATGGCTGAAAAAGCACTTCTCCCCTGCCGAGCTCAAAGATCCCGCGATCGCAGGATTCGATGCAGACCCCGATCACGACCTCCTGAGCAACTTGTACGAATACGCTGCGAATTCCCATCCGCGCTCGGCAGATGGAGTCGGCATCCCAGAGCCCTTGGCAGGCGAATTTGCCGGCGTTCGTTACCGCAGAGCAGCCGCAGCGAATGATGTGGCTTATTCCGTTGAGCACTCTACCGACCTGACCACTTGGATGCCAGTGACGAACGTCACCATCGAAGAGACCGACAATGGCGAAGGCTCAATCTCCGTATCCGCGACGACAGAGATCCGGGTTAATGGCTCGATACAGCAATTCCTCCGCATACACGTTGCTCTAGTCCCAGACGGAAAATAATCTATTGCATCATCAGAAGCATGGAACAGGGCCCGAGTTTCCGCATCAGCGAACCAAAGTTCCCCACCAACGATCCCGATTACACGATCCTTTCCAAACAGCGCAGCCGCTACCAGTTCTACTACTTCTACATCATTGATGAGGTGCTGGGGCCACTGTGCGTTCGCGTCGGATCCTTCCTGCCTTTCCAGGTCACCGCCTACCTCAATGGCCACAACTTAACTTCATTGAGCGAGAGCTGATCAAGGAGGGCGTCACTTTTCGCAAGAAAGACAACTCATTTACCTCCGTGAGCGATGTCACCAAACTCCAGCAGGCAGCCGATCGTTTTGATCTCCACAGAACGTTGGCGAGGTAGGCGGTAGGCGTGAAGATCTGGCCGGACGGATGAGAGAAGACACCATGGGGGTGTGGATGTTGTCCTTCACTTCATGCGTGATTGCTCGACGGACGTCCCGCACCTCTACTGCAGCCCGTAGAGCGTCGCCTCGGCCAGGCGCAGGTCGCTGCTCGTCGGCGAGGAGTTGTGCAGGGAGATGGCCAGGACATGCCGGCCGGCGGGGAGCGGGCGGGCGATCGGAAGGCTTGCGGGCACCGTCTCGACGGCTCCGTTCAAGACCGCGATGGCGGCAAGCGCGTGGGCATCTTCCGCGCCCTCGGGCATATTGGTGCGGGCGACTTCCTCGCCGTCGAGATAGACGATCGCGCCGTCGTCCCGCGCCAGGTGAAGCAGCAGCCCTGTGAAGGGCTCGGTGGTCGTGAACGCGTGGCGGAAGTAGGCGCTGTGGCGGGCGCCCTCTGGGGGACG
>JAQCER010000059.1 GCA_027618625.1 Verrucomicrobiota bacterium | reverse complement strand
CGATGGCGGCAGCTTGGGCGGGATCGAGGGAAGAGAGGATTTGGTTGGATGGGATCATACCCACCTCAACTAACGCATTAAATTAAATGTACAATTTGTAATTTCTGTAATGCAGCTGTCTATTTTCCATGTTTTCTTGCTGTTTTAATGCGTAAGCCCTGCCTGAATCCGGTGGTAATCCAACTCTACTCAAGACTGTTGGATTCCTCGATCAGCGGAGTTCGCACTTTTCGCCATGCCCAGCGAATGATGAGAAAGTCGACGATGGCCAAAATCGGCAGCCCGAGGATAACCAGAATCAGGATCATCTCCATGCCTCCGAGACTGCCCCCAACGAGCACAGAAAGAACGAGTGCCACGGTGCCGCCGACGACGGCAAGAATGAGCAGATCGACCAAGACAATGGGATAGAGAAGCAGATCCGCAAGAGCCAGGCGGAGCCCGTAAAGCTTGCCGCCAGAGCGCCGAATGTCCCGGATGGCCATCGAACCCAGCAGAGGCGTGCCGACGATGCTCGTCACTCCCAGCCCTATGAACGCCAGAGTAACGGAAATGATGAGCCAGCTCGGCCTCGACGCTACCGCCCCATTTGGTTGAGAAACAAGTTGTGCAGGAACGAAGAATATGATGCTCGCGAACAAGCCAGGCTCCAGAGCGTACCCACGAGGGCTTTGCGCGAGAGTCGGCTGTTCACGTTGCTCTGACTCTTCGAGCTCAGGGCAAGGTTGTTGGCCACGGGTGCTGGAACCGCTGCGCTCTCCGGAAGCGGTGGGGGTTCGTGGCTCAGATTCTCCACATCGGATTTCACGTCGCCAGCATGTTGGTAGCGTTTGTCGCGTTCCTTTTCCAATGTCTTGAAGACAACACTGTCGACGCGCTGATCCATCGGCCTCTTCTCGGAAGGTGAGGAGAATCGCCCGATCGGCAACTCCCCTGTGAGCATCTCGTAGAAGACGACGCCGAGAGAATAGATGTCAGCCCGATGGTCGATGTCAGGGGCACCTTCCAGTTGCTCTGGTGCCATGTATTTCACCGTCCCCATGAGTTGCTCGGTCGCGGTCAGTGACCACTCTGGAAGCTGGGAATTTACCACGCGAGCAAGCCCGAAGTCAGCGATCTTTACGCGTCCGTCTGGTTCAAGAAGAATGTTCTCCGGCTTGATGTCGCGGTGCACGATGCCCTTCTGGTGCGCGTAATGCAGGGCATCGCATATTTGTGGCACCACCTTTAGAGCGATCTCCAGCGTGATCGTTCCAGATCGGAGCGCGTGCCGCAGGTCAGAGCCTTCCACTTGTTCCATCACAATGTAGAACATGCCTCCATCCGTCTCGCCAAAATCGTATATAGTTACAATGTTAGGGTGGCTGAGTTTTGCCAGAGCCCGGGCCTCGCGGACGAAGCGCTCGGCGAACTGAGGATCTCCCGATACCTGTGGCGGCAGCACCTTGATGGCCACCGTGCGGTCGAGTTCCAGATCGGTAGCCCGATAGACGGCTCCCATCCCGCCGCGTCCGATCAATTCGGAAAAACGGAAACGCGCCAGCGCATCGGCCAGCTCTGCGATGTGGGGTGGTTCCCAACTTGCCTGGGGGCTTCCGGGCGATGTGTTCGCGGGAGCTGCGATTCCTCCTGCAAGCAATTGCTTTGGGTCGAGTCCGGCAAGTTCGTCGCCATGCGTCTTTTTGGGTGATTTCGGAACGATTCGTTCAGTGGATTCGTTTGGATCAGTCATGAATTTCGATTGGTTGCATCGGTTCCTGAAACAAAACCTGCGGATGGTTGCACCTCGATGGGAGAAAATTTTGGAAAATTCAAAGCAGCGACCAAAGGTGGCGAATTTCCCCGTCGATTTCATCGGCGGAATCGGTTTGAAGCGTATCCGCTATGGCGGCACGGAGGGTGCGACGGTACCGCTGCCGCAGCCTGGATACGCCGCTCTTCACCGTGTTCACGGAGACGCCGAGTTCCTTCGCTGCGTCTGCATAGGTGCCCTCGCCCTCGTTCCATGAAAGATATGGGCGCAGTATTTGGAAAACGTTTCCGCGACCGCTCGCCTCGTATTCCTCGCTCAGTCCCGTCAGCGCGGATCGCAACACAGTCAGCGCCCATTCCCGCTGGTAGATCGTCTCCGGCGTTTCATGGTTGGCCGGCAAGGCGGCGCAGAACCATCTCCGCTTCCATGGCGTCGATCGACAACCATTGGCGTTTGCCACCCCCACGCCGTTGGGCATGGTCGTGCTTCCGCTGGTTGGCCGTGTAGTGCTTGAAGGCGGCGAGAAGAAACGTGCGCAGTTTCCCTCGTTCCGCATCCGCGTCTCCGAAGTAGTCCTTTTCAATCACCTTGCAAAAGAAACCCTGCACGCGATCCGCCGCATCCTCCGGCGAAATGCCACCCCTTCTTGCAAACGCATACAGCGGTGGCCAGTAGACACGGCAGAGTTCCTCCATCGCTGCAAGTTCCCGTTCCCCCCGCTCGCGCACGGACGCCACCAGGCTCCATCGTGTTTGCGGGAAGTTTCCACGGGCCGTGGCGTCGTGCTGTTCTCCGCTGCTTTCGCCGGCGCTCATGCTCTAGGTATACAGGAGATCATTGTGGAACACCAGCGCGATACATCAGGAAGCAGTTGGTTGTCGCCGTCTTTGCTCAGCCGTATGAGCGCTGTCGATTGACACTGGCACATACTGGAAGGACACTTGATCAATGTCGACTGAACTCAGAATGGTGCCGATCGTCAAATCGATGAAGTGTGCGTGTCTCGCGCTGTGGCTGGCTTGCGTCGCCCTCAGTGCATTGGTGCCCAGCGATGCCCAGGATGCTGAACCTTCCACTCGTGTGCTGATCCTGGGTGACAGCTTGACCAAAGGCTACGGGCTGCTGCCAGAACAGGCGTTTCCGGCTCTGCTGCAGCAGCGGGCGGCTGAGGCGGGCATTACAGGAGTCGCGATTCTCAACGGTGGTGTCAGTGGCGACACTACTGCCGGTGGTCTGCGCCGCATGGCCTGGCTGATGAAGAAGCGCATCGACGTTCTGGTCATCGCGCTGGGTGGCAATGATGGGCTGCGCGGCATCGCGCCGGAAGAGACGGCGAAGAATCTTCAGGCAATCATCGATGCCGCTCGCAAGGAAAATCCCGGCATTTCGCTCATTCTCTCCGGTATGGAAATGCCCGAGAACATGGGCAAGGCCTACGCGGAAGCCTACCGGAATATATTCCCTGACATTGCTAAAATGAACGACATTGCTCTCATTCCGCTGCTACTCGACGGAGTGGGTGGCGTCAAGGAACTGAACCAGCCTGATTTCATTCACCCTAATGAGAAGGGTCAGGAAATGGTTGCCGCGACGGTCTGGAAGGCGCTCGAGCCCGTCTTGAAAAAACCCGCCGCCGAGTGATTCGCCACGATACTCAGGTTTTCCCAATGGATAGAGTAGGCAGATTTCTACAGTTGGCAGGTGCGGTTGGTATTGCCAACGGCTGAGACCAACGTTGACACGCCGTCCAGCGATGGCAGCAATCCAATCGTCGCCTGGGAGATCGAGCTGCGAGCGACTTCGTCACCGGTTTCGCACCCCTGCAGTACGGGCTCAGTGCGGGTCAGTCGGCTCCCTCTAACGTGGCCTTGGCCGCCAGTTCTTGCTTTCGAGCTACTTCAAGATGCCTACTCGAAACTGCCCCCGGTAGCGATGAGGTGGATGCACAAGATCGACAAGATCGCGAGCACGGCGACTGTCAGTGCGTTCTTGTGGGAGAAAAGGGATAAATGCCGGATGAACGACGGTGTTTTCATCTCAGTTTCGGGTTAGAGTTGATTTCTTTTCCCGTTAGCGAGGAGACGGCCAGAGAGTGTCTAAGACGTTACTCGGTACGCATTGTTTTGAAATGGTTCAATTGGTTCAATTGGTTCGACTGCACACCAATCCCCTGGGTGGATTCGCGGGACATTGCTCTCGTGGCATTAAATTCCTTCCTTCTCTGGATTTATCGGATAGCTTCTTGGTCCATGCTGAAGATTCTAGCTCCACGCGATCGGAAGGCCCAGTTCTGCGACGGAACCAACCGGCGCAATTTCCTGAAGATCGGAGGGCTTGGTGCACTTGGTTTATCCTTGCCCGATTTGCTGGCTGCGGAGTCTCGCCTGGGAATCGGCAGTTCGCAGAAATCGGTGATCATGATCTATCTGGTTGGCGGTCCACCGCATCAGGACATGTTCGACCTGAAGCCGAACGCGCCGTCGGAGATCGCCGGGCCAATGCGGCCCATTGGCACCAACGTGCCCGGAATTGAGATATGCGAGTTGTTTCCGCAGATGGCGAAGCGGATGGACAAGTTCGCGATCATCCGCTCGCTGGTGGGTGCGCAGGCCGATCACGACGCCTTCCAGTGTTACACCGGCCGGACTCATCAGGACCAGCCGGCGCCTCCCGGCGGTTGGGCTCCGTTCGGAAGTATCGTAGGCAAGCTCCAAGGGCCGGTGCACCGGGGGACGCCGCCCTTTGTGAGCATGTGCTACGAATGCACACACGGGCCCTACAACGAACCCGGGCCCGGGATGCTCGGGGTCACCCAGTCTTCGTTCCGACCGGTCGGGCCGACACGCGCGGACATGATGCTCAATGGCGTCACTCTCGACCGCCTCGAAGATCGCCAAGGCCTTCGCGTCAGTCTTGACAGTTTTCGGCGCGCAGCCGATTCGAGCGGCATGATGGAAGGGCTCGACGCGTTCTCCCAGCAGGCGATCGGCATCCTGACATCTTCCCGTCTGGGCGATGCTCTGGATCTTTCAAAGGAGGATCCAAAATTGGTCGAGCGCTACGGCAAGGGCGACGAGGTCAAGCGGATCGACGACAATGGCGCTCCACGAGTGCCGCAGAGTTTTCTGACGGCGAGGAGATTGATCGAAGCCGGCGCCCGCGTCGTCACCGTCAACTACAGCAAATGGGATTGGCATGGCGGCCCAGGCAACGAAATTTTCCGGCGCGAGAAGGAGGACTTTCCGATTTTCGACAATGCCATCAGCGCGTTGATCGACGACCTCCATGACCGGGGGCTCGACAAGAATACGACCGTTCTGGTCTGGGGCGAATTCGGACGCACGCCGACGATCAGTGCGCAGGTGGGGCGCGATCACTGGCCGCGAGTGGCGATGGCCCTGCTTGCCGGAGGCGGCATGCAGACCGGTCAAGTCATTGGCGCGACCGACCGCCTCGGTGGCGAGGCCGTGGATCGCCCGGTGTCGTTTGCCGAAGTGTTCGCCACGCTCTACCACAATCTGGGAATCGACGCTGCAACCACGTCCATCACCGACGTTTCCGGTCGCCCCCACCTCCTGGTGGACGGCAATGCCAAGCCGATTCGAGAGTTGATCTAGCAGGTTCAAATGCTCGTGGTTTGGTATGCCCTGCACCATGCCGCTGCGGAATCCGCCATCGCCGCCGTCAATCTCACGGTCGGTAGCGTCACGACGGCCACCGGCGCGACCGTGCCAGCTGGCGTTGAAAGCGTTGAGAAATTTCGTGACACCACGACCGACTCCAAAGTGCTCGCAGCTCTCGAAAAGCTGTAGCAAGCGCAGGGGTTGGTGAACTCCGCCGCAGAAGACATCGGTTCCGTCGCTGGATTTGCAGATCAGGGAACCGATTTTGCCAGTCTCGACCGGATGGTCAAGAGCACTGGTATGATGTGAGCAAACGACGGGATGAACTTCAACGCCAGAATGGATGAGATTCCATTTGTGTACCCTCGGAGTTCGATCCCATCGTTCTCAATGAATTTTTACCAGCTGCAGGTCAAACTCTTGAACATCAAACCGCCCGTCGTACGGGTTCTCCGAACCCCTGGAGACATCTCGCTGGGCGATCTGCACAGGTTGATTCAAAACGCTATGCCATGGGAATTCAGTCACCTTCACGAATTCAGCACGATGGATGGCGACAACTTCGGCCCTGTGGGAGGCTCATTCGCAGCGGACGAATTCGGTGACGCCTATGACGAAAGCACGGTGATCCTTGAGCGATTGCTTGAGGAGGAAGGTGATCGGCTCTATTATGTATACGACTTCGGAGACTCCTGGGAACACCTCATCACGGTCGAGAAAATCACCGTTGTGGAAAGAGGCAAACGAGAAGCTGTCTGCTTGTCCGGAGAGGGTGCCTGTCCTCCAGAAGATTGCGGTGGAATTCCCGGGTATGAAAACCTGGTAGCGGCGATGGCGGACAAGGAGCATCCCGAACGTGAGGATCTGCTCGATTGGCTCGGTGAGGAGTTTGATCCCAGAGCGTTTGATCTGAATGACACCAATCAGCGGGTACGGAAAGTGAAGCTGTAAATTCGAAAACCAACTGCACGATGCAGGATCGTTAGTGTGCCTCGGGAAATCCGCTTGAATTCTTCTTACGCCTCTTTCCCAGGAACGAACTTTCTCCATGAGAGCCAAGTGAGAACAGCCAATCCTGCGGCGATGATCAGCGACTGATCGAATGGCAACAGGGTGAAGTGACTGATAGCGATCGCTGTGACGCCTGACGGCAACACGGCTCCGACGAAAACAATGCGATCTATCAGTTTCTTTTGGGGAACGGATTCTTCCATACGCGGCTGCCGATCGCTTATCCCTACGGCCATCTCACCCATTTGGCCAGCGAGGTCTGTATTGCTCGAAGATCTGGACAGATTTAGGTGACCAAATCTAAGTGACAGGCACTACTAAATTCCCTCCGTAAAACTCATCGCCCCCTGATTTCGTTTACCTCAACGGGCTGCCATGGGGCGGCTTGGTTCTGACAGTTCATTTTCGGCTGAGGGTCGTGGCAATGTCCACAAATAATGCCACGTCCCTTATTTGCTCAATTCTTATTTGCTCAATTGCTCAATGCCGCGTCCCTGATTTGCTTCACCCTCGACAAGCTCGTGCGGAACAGCACTTCCGTCATCATCGCTCACCGTCTCGCCACGGTGCGGGACGCCGACCGCATCATCGGCCTCAAAACTGGCCAAGTCGCCGAATCCGGAACCCACGACAAACTCAGCAACCGCACCGCCGGAGTCTACAGCATGCTCTCGGAACTTCAGTTCGCTTCCTAGCCTGGCCTGATAGGCGTGACGGGAGCTTGGAATCCTCCCAGCCGCCGCCGCCGCGTTCCGAGAAGTGCGATTGCGGAGAGAATCAAAAAGGCGCTGGTCGAGGGCTCGGGGACCACAAACGTCGCCGTGAATTCGAGGTCAACATTGTTGTTCAAGGGCGCGCCGCCGTCAAATACCTGCCACGCCTCGCTCGTGAAGCTGGTCGTCGCGAAGGTCGGCGTCTCCTAACGCACAAACGCGCCACCCGCGTAAGGAGCCGTGGCATTCGATCCGACGTTTCCAAGTTCCTCGTTATCGTTGAACGGCACCGGCCCTTGTGTGGAAAGGAGGGCCACATAGGTCAGCGCCGGATTTAACGAGAGGTTGAGGCCGGTGAACTGAACGACACCAGTGGCGATTGCCGTTTGCATGCCGCTCTGGAAAAGGGCTCCGCCAATCGGGGCATTCGACCCGGGGTTCCACTGAAACAGGTAGGCCTCGTAATCTAGATCGCCATTCGGAACATTGGTGATGTTGAACGAAAAGTCGGTGAGAAGGCTTTCGCTCGTCGGGGAGGGAACGACAAACGTCTGGCCAACATTTCGGGGCCGCGAAAACGCCTGGCTCTCCTGAAACGAGGCTTGCGACGTTGCGGGGATAGAAATCGTGCCGGCCAGGATCGCCGGAGCGCCGAGAAGTGAAACAACCAGAAACGCGAAGATGCAGCAACTTTGGGACATTGCCGCAAGGGAACCAGAATACAGGGCGTTGGGCAAGCAAAAGAACGCACATTCCGCTCTAGTAATAGTATTCTCCATCAAAAAGGGGTTAACGGGTTCGGTATACCAAAGGGAGGGTGGTGTCAATCTGTCACCACTACGGCAACATGCTCAAAAGAACACGTGATTTTGTGCAGGAAACGTGTTACGCCCGAGGAGAGATAACACTCGCAACCGGCAACTAAAGCCGCTGTGCAAACACTGTTCAGGATTGTAATTGTGCGACGCCCTGGACAAAGCCATCGGTGAGGATGTTCTTGAGCATTGTCATGATTGCGAGTGCAATCGTCTTCTTCAAAGTGGGCGACACTGAATTTGAGGGGAACGGTTGGCTGTTTGCTGGAGTCAGCATTCTGGTATCCCTTGCCGGATCCTTTCTCCTTCACTGGGGGATGGTCGGAATCGCACTCTCGCAGGTTGGACTCTTCGGACTTGTTACCGTCTACAACATGTACTCGGGGCGTAAGCCCTGGATGTGACAGCCACCGAGGCTCATTCTGAAATCCGCAACGGCAACGGGAAATTCTTAGATTTGTCACCGTTCTACCGCCCATCATCGCACTGCCTCACTTCGATTCGGGCTCAAGGACGATGACACATCCTGGCAGCGCCTGCTTAATCGAAGCGATGCCCTCGTCGGTGACGGCGGTATTGCCGAGCCAAAGTTTCTCAAGCGCCATCATGCCACACAATGCGGGGATCGACGCGTCGGTGACTTTGGTGCCGCGGAGGTTCAATTCGAGCAGCGCAGGGAATTCGGTTAGTTGTCGGACTCCTGCATCGGTGATCGCCGTGTCCCGCACGCCGAGATAGCGGAGCCGGGGCAGGGATTTCAAGTGATCGAGGCCAGCATCGGTGATGTTCGTTCCTCCGATCGGGAGGGAATCAAGATTTCGCAGGCCGCTCAGATGCGCGAGCCCGGCGTCATCGATACCGCTCTTCCACAGGTTCAGCCATTCGAGGTGCTTTAGTTCAGCGATGTGTTTGAGCGCCGCACCTGAGATTGACGTTTCCTCCAGTGAGAGATCGGTCAGATGATGAAACCTGGCGACGTGACTGAAAACAGCATCGCTCAGATCCTTGATGCCGTTGAGTTTTACTTCTGTAATCTTGCTGCCCCTGGCGTCATGGAACACGTGCGCTCCGATTTCTTTGAGTGCCTTCATAGCAGATTCCTCTGTAGTCCCAATGGGCTGTTTGCTTATGGCTACGTCATCGATGTAGATGTGGTAGTCGTCTGCCGCAGTCCAAGTGCCGCCGTAGTAAAGATTGAGCCATACGGTTTCGATCTTGAGCAAATCCACATCGCGCATGCGGACGTCGGTCTTTTCAAACACCAGATTACCGTCGACCCAACTGCGCAGGACACCGTCGTTCTTCCCCGGTGTGTTCAGTCGCACCTGTTGCTCGATGCAGTACCAGCGATTATTCTCAAGACCTGCGAACCCATCTCGCTCCCACAGCCAGTCGTCGCCATAGTGGCCTTTCATGTCAGCATGGTAGCAATAAAACCCAACTGGAGTCCGGAGAGTCCGGGCAGGGTCACCCTTTTCCAATCCTTGAAACAACCCACGTGCAGACCAGCCATCGGTCCCATTTACCTTGCGTCCACCCCAGCCAGCGCGTCCATAGGTGCCGCCGATTCCCGGCAGCATACCTCCGCGCTCAGGCTTCCAATCGTCTGCAAATCGCAGGTAGTAGCGGAAGTAGATCGCTTCCGGTTCGCTTCCCGTGCGCTTCTTGAAATCGAATGCCAGACTCGCTCCGTAGTGACCTCCTTTGTCCACCCGGATACGAAGTGCTTTGCCTGCAGCAGGTTCAAATTTCCTGGCAGTGTCCGCCGCTACCGTGTCGGTGTGCGGATCCTGCTCTTTCTCCCCCCACGCTTCCCACCACGTTTCCGATTCGAAATCGCATGTGAAGACTTGTGCAGGATCAGCGGTTGCAGCTCCACTCGCTAAGAGAAGGCATGCGGTAAGGCAGGTGATCGGGATGATTCTCATTGGAA
>JAQCER010000058.1 GCA_027618625.1 Verrucomicrobiota bacterium | reverse complement strand
AGACTACCGGATGCGTTATTACAATGCGGACGGTGGCGAAGCGGAAATGTGCGGCAATGGTGCCCGTTGCTTTGCCCGCTATGTAGAGCACCTCAATGGTGGCTCGCTGGACAAGCTTTCATTTGAGACGATCGCAGGCCGTATCAACGCAACATTCCCAGGGAACGACGTCTGCATCAATTTGAGCGAGCCCTTTGATCTGGCTCTCCATTCTGAATTGATCGTCCGCGGGCGGGAGCTGGTGGTGCATTCGGTCAATACCGGTGTCCCTCACGCAGTGGTGGTCGTTGAAGATTTGGAGCAGGTGGCTATCCGGGAAGACGGGGCCGCCCTCCGTTTCCACGAGCACTTTGCGCCGAAGGGAACCAACGTGAACTTTATGCAAGTTCTGCAACGCGGCAGTCTGGCGATTCGAACCTACGAACGCGGTGTGGAAGATGAAACTCTGGCGTGCGGCACCGGAGTGGTGGCCAATGCCATCATCCACCATCATCTCGACCATGCCCCATCTCCAGTGAGCGTGAAGGTGCGGGGTGGCGACACTCTCAAGGTCGGCTTTGATTGCTCGAAATCCGCCGATGGCTCACCCCAATACACCAATGTCACCTTGACTGGGCCCGCCCAGCTGGTATTCAAGGGAGAAATTGCCGTTCCCGATTCACTCTGATACCCGTAATTAATCCATGTTCGAAGGAGTTCACACTGCGCTTGTTACGCCGTTCAAAGACGGCCTGGTCGACGAGGGCGCGTTTCGACATCTGATAGATCGTCAGTTTGATGCTGGCGTCCAGGGTATCGTCCCGGTCGGAACGACTGGGGAGTCGCCAACCCTGGATACCAGCGAGCACATCAGGGTCATCGAGATCGCGGCACAATTTGCCCAGGGCCGTGGCCATGTCATTGCCGGAACCGGTGCCAATTCAACGCAAGAGGCTATCGAGCTTACTCAAGCGGCAGAGCGCGTCGGAGCGACGGCTTCCCTACAAGTCGCGCCGTACTACAACAAACCATCACAGGAAGGGTTGTTCCAGCACTTCAAGGCAATCGCCGAGTCCACCTCGCTGAAAATCGTGCTCTATAGCATTCCGGGCCGCTGCGGCATCCCGATCGGTGTTGACACGGTTGTCCGGCTCGCGGAGGCCTGCCCTAACATCGTTGCGATTAAAGAAGCCGGTGGCACGCCTGAGCGTGTCAGTGAATTCGATGCAGCCCTTTTGAATGGCTTTGAAATCCTATCTGGGGATGATTCCCTGACACTGCCCTTCATGTCGGTCGGTGCTCGTGGCGTGATTAGTGTCGCATCGAATCTGATCCCTGCGGAGATGGTGTCAATGGTGAGTGCGGCGCTGTCTGGTGACTGGGAACATGCGCTGCAAGTGCACCGTCGGTTCTATCCGTTGTTCGCTGCTTTTCTTAAACTGGATACCAACCCTGTTCCTATCAAGACTGCGATGGGTATCGCCGGATTGATTGAACCCGGTCTGCGCTTGCCGATGACAAGCATGCTTCCTGAAAAGGCCGGGGAGTTGCGGGTAATTCTTGATCAACTGGATCTGCTCTCATGAAAGATGGTGACAAAGTTTTCGTAGCCGGCCACCGTGGCATGGTCGGAAAGGCTTTGGTAAGGAAGTTGGAGACTCGCGGCAATGTCGAGATTCTCACGGCGACTCGTGACCAGCTGGACCTGCTCAACCAGCAGGACGTTGGAGCGTATCTTGAAGCGGAAAAGCCGGACGTTGTGCTGGTCGCGGCTGCGCGGGTAGGTGGGATTCACGCCAACCGAACCTATCCGGCACAATTCATCTACGAGAACCTGATGATCGCGTCGAATCTCGTGCATGCATCCTGGCAGTCGAAGGTGCGGCGGCTTCTGTTTCTCGGAAGTTCGTGCATCTATCCAAAGATGGCACCGCAACCGATGCCTGAAGACTGCCTTCTGTCGTCACCTCTGGAAGCCACCAACGAGGCCTACGCCATTGCCAAGATCGCTGGACTGAAGCTTTGTCAGTATTACCGGGCGCAGTACGGCGTCCTGTTCCATTCGGCCATGCCGACCAATCTGTACGGCCCTGGCGACAACTACCATCCGGAAAACAGTCACGTAATTCCGGGGATCATCCGCCGCTTTCACGAAGCCAAAGTGAATGGCGCGGAATCGGTAAAGATCTGGGGAACCGGGAAGCCACGCCGCGAATTTTTGCACGTCGACGATCTGGCGGAAGCTTGTGTTCATCTACTCACTGTGGAAGATCCGCCGGACTGGATCAACGTGGGCTCTGGTGAGGATCAATCCATTTTTGAGCTGGCCACGTTGATCGCCGAGGTCGTTGGCTTTCGTGGCAACATCCTGATGGATCTGACAAAACCCGATGGCACACCGCGCAAGTTGATGGATGTTTCGCGACTGCGACAGCTTGGCTGGAAGCCGAAAATCGGCCTGCGTGACGGCTTGAAGGGGGCCTATCAGGACTTCGTCACAAGCGGAGACTTGCGATCGAAGTAGGCTACGCCCGGGGATGTGCAGAATCGTAAACCTTCTTCATCCGCTCGACGCTCACATGGGTATAAATCTGGGTGGTCGACAGGCTTGAGTGACCAAGGAGGGCCTGCACACTGCGAAGATCGGCCCCATTGTCCAGCAAGTGCGTGGCAAAGCTGTGGCGCAATTTGTGCGGGCTTATTTTGAGCGGGATTTCTGACAGCCGAAGGTACTTCTGCAGAATATCAGAGACGGCCCTGGCGGTGATGCGGCTTCGCAGCTTGCTGATAAACAGCGCACCATCATGGACATTCGCCGCCTGCCGATAGCGCTGTATCGCCAGCATCGCATGCGAGCCGATCGGGCATACCCGCTCCTTTCGGCCTTTACCAATGACACGCACGGAATCATTGTAAGTGTCGATGTCCTGAACATTCATGTCGACCAGTTCCTGCAGGCGAGTGCCGGTGCTGTAGAAAAGTTCGAGCACTGCTGCATCCCGCGCACCCGCCCAGCTGGGGGCCTGTTTGTCCTGCTCAACATTTAAAGGCAGAGCGAGTAGTTCCTCGACCTGGGTCAACGTCATCACGACCGGTAGCCCCTTTTCCGCCTTCGGCAGTTGCACGTCCAGTAATGGATTGATCGCAAGGCCATGGCGGTACGTCAAAAATTTGTAGAAGCTGCGAAGCGCTGCGAAATGCAGGCGAATCGTCGAGCGCTTCAACTCGCGCTTCATCAGATCAAAAAGATAGAGGCGAAAGTCATCCGCGGAGCATTCCTGCCACGAGTTGAAGCGCTTCCCGTGCTCACGATACTCCCGCAGGGCGTGGGCGTAATTCGCAACGGTGCGAGCCGAAGCGTTCTTCTCAACCGCCAGAAACTGCAGGAATGCGTCAACCTCCATGGAATGCTGATGATACAGCATTCCTAATGATCCGCAACGATTGACAGCCTCAAACTGCCTCTATCCCTTTATCCAGCCGGAGTCGCAGACACGACGTGAAACTCGACCCGGCGAAGTTGATCCGCGGTTTCATTTTCGCGAGGCTTGCCGACGGCCTCTGGATCCAGAACGAGGCGATCCTTGTCGGCACCCATCGTAACTAAGGCATTGTAGACCGCCTTGCAGCGTTCATTTTTGATCCAATTGTTGGTTTCCGCATCGCCTTTTCCGTCGGTAAGGCCGACGATCGACAATTTCTCGGCAGTCTCAGTGATGGCCAGTTTTGCCGCGACTGCTTGAATCTTGCGAACTTCATCCGGTGTTGGAGTGTGGTGGCCGGAATCGAAAAAGATATGGATTCGCGATACAAAATCTGACAGGGACTGCCTGGACAAGACCAGGCGGCGCTGGTCTTCGGTCAGCCGATTGGTGACGAGCGTATCGGCGACCGGAAGGTCAGACTCAAGGAACGCGCGCCCGGCAGCGTACACGAGTGAACGCTTCTCCTCCTCGGAGCGGACTTTACCGCCCAGCCGAACAGAGTCCGAGCTGATAAAGAGCGAGCGCTCCTGAAGGGTGTCGAAGTAGACGGGTAGGAATGAGCGGAGTTCGGACGCCCAGGTGGGAGCCTCAGCGTAGGGACGAATTTCGATCTCGTTGGAAATGCGAACATCGGTTCCGTGCCACGTTTCTTTCCCGAGCACCGCTTCGATGCTGGTCCGCGTAGCCTCGTCGTTAATCAGTCCTCGCAGGGACACCTTTCCCGACTCATCCATAGTGATCGAAATCTGCGACGGACGTGGCTTCACTTTTTCTACCCGCAGCTTGTGATTGACGTAGTCGATCGCACCAGAAAAAGCCAAAACAGAATCTCGGGCGACAGCGTCTTTCTTCTCAGCGGTTTCACTTACACAAGTCAGTTCGAGCGAGCGATTGTCGAAAGCAATGGTCAGGGACGATGCCTGAGCGAAAAGGCCAGGCAGAGCGGCTGGTAAAAGTGCATACCAGTCTGGAGTCGGAACGTTTTGGTCTTGCGCAATTTCATCGATAATCTTGATCGGGTAGGGGAAGCTGCCATTGATCGCGTCCACCAGAGGTTTCTTGGAAAACGAGCTGGGAAGGAGTCCTGAAAGGTGAACTTCGGGGGTCATCCCATCACTCCCAGACTGAGAATAGGCGATCGAAAGCTTGGGTGTCGCTTTTTTGGCCGAGTCATCATCTCCGCCGCCGCAGCCGATGAGGAGGGCCGTGGTAGCGATAACGATCACTTGACTCATTAAAGGTTTGAAGAGTTTACGCATGGATTGTCCTTTCTTTGGAGGGAGCAGAGACCGTTAAAGTCACAGTTCAAGAATTCGACGAACAGCGCTGCTGGACCGATGGTCGATGAGTGCAGGCCTTGCAGGAATCCCGAATCAAACGGTCTAGCGCCCATTCGCGGGATTCAATTGTGTATTAACCGTTTATGGGGCTTCGCGAAAGTTAAATTTACGCTTCGATGGAACTTCCAGCCTGTTTCCATCCGGGAACTGGCAGGATTAAAGCATGGCATCCAACACCAAATCGGGGATCTTCATGATGTGAGCAGGCACCATCCGCCCGAAATCAATTCTAGTTATTTCACTCGTCGCGATTTTTTGACTCGCTGTGGAATGGGGATGGGGGCGTTGGCACTGGGGTCGGTGCTAGGAGAATCTGCCGGTGCCCAGTCTGGAGGGAATCCACTTAATCCATTTGCTGCCCGCTCGCCTCATCACAATAGCAAAATCAAGCACGTCATTCATTTGTTTATGAATGGTGGGCCATCGCATGTCGACACTTTCGATCCGAAACCACTGCTGGCGAAATACCACGGCAAGGAACTGCCGACGGAAAATTTGCCCACCGAGCGCAAGACGGGCGCCGCCTACCAGTCGCCGTTCACCTTTGCAAAGCACGGCCAGAGTGGGATCGAGGTCAGCGATATATTTCCCAACGTCGCCAAATGTGCGGATGACCTGTGTGTGATCCGATCGATGCACGCTGATGTGCCAAATCATGAACCCTCGCTTATGTTGATGAACTGCGGGGATGCGCGACTGGTGCGGCCGAGTCTGGGATCGTGGGTGACCTACGGCTTGGGGACGGAGAATCAGAACCTGCCAGGATTCATCGTCATGTGTCCCGGTGGATATCCGATTCAGGAATCGCAAAACTGGCAGTCCGCCTTTCTTCCTGGATCGTTTCAAGGAACGTATGTCGACACCAAGCACTCAGAGATCGACAAGCTGATTCAGAATATCAGCAACAAGCAGATGTCGCTGTCGCAGCAGCGCAGGCAGCTTGATCTACTCAAGGAAATGAACCGCCTGCATATGGAACGTCGCGAGCGCGATGCCAAGCTTGAGGCGCGCGTACAGTCGTTCGAACTCGCTTACCGGATGCAGCTGGAGGCGACCGACGCGTTTGACATCATGAAAGAGCCGGAATCGGTACGGGAACGCTACGGCTCAAGTGTACAATCGCGGCAGATCCTCATCGCGCGTCGATTGATCGAGCGCGGAGTGCGCATGGTCCAGCTGTGGCATGGCGCCGGGCAGCCGTGGGACAATCATGACGACATCGAAGTTAACCATAGAGAGCTGGCGGGCCAGTGTGATCAGGCGATTGCCGCTTTGATTACAGACCTGAAGGAACGCGGCCTTTTTGACGAAACCTTGATCATCTGGGGCGGCGAATTTGGCAGAACTCCGACCGTCGAACTTCCTACGGCGGGATCGAACGCCGGTAAGATCAATGGCCGCGATCATAATCACTACGGGTTTACCACCTGGCTGGCCGGAGGCGGAGTTAAGAAAGGATACATCCATGGAGCGACCGATGAGTTCGGCTTCCAGGCGGTGCACAATCCGGTGCATGTGCATGACCTCCACGCAACGATTCTCCACTTGTTAGGGTTCAATCACGAGGAATTCACCTATCACTACGCGGGCAGGGATTTCCGTCTGACAGATGTCCATGGAAATGTCGTGCGCGATATCCTGGCGTAAAAAGCCCGGCTCGATGTTCTCGAAGCCGGGCTGGGTGATCGAAAGAAATTCCTGACCGATTATTCAGTCGCGGGGGGAGCAGCAGATGCTGCAGGAGCAGGAGCTGCAGCTTCGC
The DNA here is from genome assembly GCA_027618625.1 of Verrucomicrobiota bacterium. Lineage (GTDB taxonomy): Bacteria > Verrucomicrobiota > Verrucomicrobiia > Verrucomicrobiales > DEV007 > JAGROY01. The sequence continues at coordinate 3,357 of JAQCER010000058.1, read as the reverse complement.
CGGGCGCAGCCGGTTCCGTTCCCTTGGCGGCGGCTTCGCTCTTTTCGAGTAGCTTGTCCAAGGTGGAGCGCTTCACCGAACTCTTGATTTTGGCGAACTTCTCGCGGTAGCCTTTAGCCTGCGCTTCCGTGACGGGTGCTGCCTTGTTGCCAAACGAGTTCCTGACGTAAGTCATCACTGAGGCCAGTTTCTTGTCGTCAAGAGCAGTCTCCAACGGTGCCATGATGCCGATGTAGGCAGTGTTCGAGGGATCCTTTTCAATGCCCTTCAAAATGGCCAATGCCATCACCTCTGGATCACCCATTGCAAACTTCGACCCTGTGAGCGGTGGTGCCATCTTTAAAGTGCCAACTGGAAGGCCCTTTCCGTCCACATTGTGGCAGGCCATACAGGTAGCATAGGCTGATTTGCCCTCTTTCATTACTTCGGGCGACGGTTCTTCGGCATTTGCGTGCAGCCCCAGAGACAGCATTCCAAATGCAGCGAGCGACGCGAGAGTATTTTGGTTCAGTTTCATCTTCCGTAACGAAGCAAAAAGCACGGCAATATCAACAGGAATTCGTGCTCTGATTGCCCGGGTGTCATTCTTCGGACAAGAAAAAGGAAATTTCCGTCTGGATCTGGGGGACCGAGGGCGAACGCGAGGAAAATGGGGCTGTAGCCGGGATTCAATAGCCGGATTCAACGGAATTGTGGTAAGCTGAATGCGTCCGACAAGATTCGTCCGACAAGATTCGTCCGACAAGAGTCAGTGAACGATTTTCCCGTCATCAATCGTCGACAGTCAAGGACAGTCATGATTATATCGCTGAAATTACCCAATGAATGATTTCGGCCAAAGCGACTTTCCGAATCAGATAAACAACCTCCTCACTTTCCAGAGATCTTTCGCGGAGCGCTGGATGCGAACGTTCATCGAATCACTCCGGCAATGGAGATCGCAGCCGCCTGCACACTGGCAAGTACGGTTGCCAATCCCATCGCCGGCGATGTCTTGCCGTTGCCACTTGACCGCTCCGGGGACCCCTCGCTGCGAAGGCCATCTGCCAGAGCGAAGAAGAATCCGCCTGTTAATTACTTGATAACTATGACGATCATTCCTGTTCTGCTTACCGTGCTGGGCATCTATCTGGCGCTTGGATTGGTGTTCGGTGTTCCCTTCGCACTTTCCGGAGCGAAGTCGATCGATCCCAGCGCTGCCGGTGGCACCTGGGGATTCAAATTGTTGATCATTCCTGGCTGCGCTTTGTTCTGGCCGTATCTGCTCGTGCGCTGGGTCAAGAAATCGCCTCCGCCGGAAGAATACTCCGCCCATCGCCGCGCCGCCAAATTCTAGTCTGCCATTTTTTCATGCAACGTTATCACCGAAATCGTCACCGCCTGATCTGGCTCATTGTAGCACCCGCTGCACTCGCCCTGCTTGCCATTGCCCTCCTCAATCGTCCTCAATGGCCAGAGATGGACAGCCTGCCGACACCGGAAGTATCTGATTCAACGGCACCCTAGTCATGTCAGTTTCCTACAAAGCAGTTGGCTGGAATGCTTTCAAAAAACGCTATGACCTGCTCCTGGTCATCGGCATCGTCCTGTTCCTTGGCGTATTCATTGGCGTCGGATTGACAACGCATCCCGCGGTGACCCTGGAGATCTTGCTGATGCGGGCAACGGCTGTGGCCGCGTTCACATTGTTACACGTCATTCTTGCGATCGGACCGCTGGCCAGGCTGAACAAACTGTGGCTCCCGGTTGTTTACAATCGCCGCCACCTCGGGGTGGCCATGTTCATGCTGGCGTTCATTCACGCGATGCTCGGCTTCATCACCTATCACGTCGGTGGCCCGATCAATCCTGTGCTCTCGATCTTCACCGCAGATGCAGGCGTCACCATGAGCACTTTTCCTTTCCAGGCATTCGGATTCGCTGCCCTGATGATTCTTTTTGTGATGGCGGCGACAAGCCACGACTTCTGGTTGGCGAATTTGTCCGCACCGGTCTGGAAGACGCTACACATGTTGGTCTATCTGGCTTACTTGTTGCTCATTGTCCATGTTGCCTTCGGTGTTCTGCAGTCGGAGACCTCGCCGATTTATGCCATGCTAACCGGTCTCGGAGTGGTAGTGATCGGCGGTTTGCATCTCCGCGCAGGTTGGAGTCAAATGGGAATCGAAGCGGAGTCGGCTCGGAGTGTGGATGACAAAACCTATGTCGAAGTATGCCAGGTATCCGATCTGACGGAGAACATTCCACTCGGTGCGTCGGTGAATGGTGAGCGTGTCGCCGTGATCCTTTACGAAGGCAACAAGGTGTCAACCGTTTCCGGTGTCTGTCAGCACCAGAATGGCCCGCTGGCCGAGGGGCAGTTCAAGTATGGCTGTCTGACGTGTCCCTGGCACGGATTCCAATACAAACCCCATGATGGCACCTCGCCTGCGCCATTCACCGAAAAGATCCCGACGTTCGATATCAAAATTGTCGATGGCAAGGTGCTGGTGAAATCCAAGCCCAACGCTGCGGGAACTCCAGTTGAACCCGCAATCTGCAGGCACTCCTGATCATGAACGACCCTAGCAAAGACGAACCATTCTTCATCGGCTGGGAGGCTAAGCCCGCTGCGCCGATCAGTGCCTTTCTAAAGAAAATTTCCATCTTCCTCGTTGTGATAAGTGCCGTGATCGCTGGAGTCGTCACGGCCATGCAGCAGACAGTGACATCAGGAACATTCGATTTTGGCAATGTTCAGGAATTCAGTGGCATCCTTGTCAAAGACCCTGTCCCGATGCTCATTGCAGACTCCGGTGCGGAGGGGGAACAGGTATTCTATCTGGTCGCTCCATTCAAAAATGGATTCCCGGTCGAGACCGCAGCGAAGCACCATCTTCAGCACGTTACTCTGAAAGGCACTTTCATCGGCGATGAGCTGGACTCGATGATTGAAGTCGTCACCGACTCTGTTGCTAACGCCGGTACAGGCGGCACAACCGCAGATCCGTTGATCGAATCAGCGGGAACGAATGCGACCGTTCGCGGTGAGATCGTCGATTCGAAGTGCCACCTTGGCGTGATGAATCCCGGCCGGTTTAAACCTCATCGGGCTTGCGCTATTCAGTGTATCAAAGGCGGTATTCCTCCCATTGTCGTCGCAAGAACCCCCGATGGAACGCTGGCACATTACGTCATAGTCGGCACCGATGGCTCAGCCATCAACGAAGCTGTGCTTCCATTCGTGGCTGAGCCTGTCGAAGTCTCAGGAGTTTTGAAGGAGATCGGTGGACGCAAGGTGCTCTACGTAGATCCCGAGAACATCACGCGACTTTAGTTAGTTAGGGCCAGTCCCAGAGGGGGATTGGTCGGTAAAAA
>JAQCER010000057.1 GCA_027618625.1 Verrucomicrobiota bacterium | reverse complement strand
TCCAAGTTCCGCGCCACGAAGCTGAGGACGATGTCCGACGCCGAAAGCACACTCGCCCCGTCCGCAAACAGGGTCGTGCGGGAAAAACGCAACTCCACTTGGGCGACGCTGCCCCCCGCCGGAGCCGCCTGCCAGTCCAGCAGCGAAACCCCGCCTTCGTTGAACTCCCCGTTCTTCTGCTGGTAACCACCTCCGTCCTCGATCAGCATCTCCGAACCCAGCCCCAGCCAGGACAGACCCGTGGACGTGTCGCCGTCGCCGTCCACTACGACCTGATGGTGGAAGCCGGCGTAGTTCGCCCCCGCATGCAGACGCAGACGAACGTAGAGAAAGTTCTCGTCGTTGGCGACCGCGATGTCCTTGAAATCGAAGATGCCTCCGCCTCCCTCCTCGTCGTCCGCCAGGACCGGCACGCCCGCCCAGTCGTCGAACGCACCGTCAATGACGATCCGTTTGAAGCTGCCGGCCTGCGCAGCGGTGGCAAAGCCGAGGGAGAGCGCGAAGACGGTCAGCGCGAGGCGACGGAGTGGAGACAGGATCATGCCAGGAAGTTGCCCGATGCCGTCGCGCCTGACAATGGAAATGCGCGTGGGCATTCCATTTCATATCCAGAGACCCTCGCTAAATCTTCCCAGCGAAGACATGGCGCCGGCGACGCTTCCACGGGGTTGTCCCGGCCGGAGCCGGGACGGAGATGCTGATCGAGGACGAGGACGACGGATTTCATCCATTGAGGAGGGTGCTCGAACTACTTGCAATTCAGAACTAACTTCTGAATTCAGTTGAAGGCAGCGGAAACAAGGGCCAGATTTCCCGAACGATGAACCGTTCCCAAATCGAAGACGCTCTGAAATCCGGCGCGCCATTTGTCATCCGGACTGCGGACGGCCGGGAGTATTCGGTTTTGACCAGGGATCACATTTTTGTGTCACCGAAGGGCACTTTCGTCCAAATTGTCGATGACGACGAGAGGGTCACGTCGATACCTTTCATCACCATGACCGCCGTCGAATACCGACCGGCGCCGCAATCGATCTGAGTCCGAATGGTCTGGTTCAGGAACGGGAACAAGGGTGAATTGCAAATCCGCTGTCAGCCTGGATGGGGGCGGTAATACTTATGACTTTGTGATGCGAGTTTGCGGCCGAGTGCCAGGGTTTACGCAAGCAACCGCCGATCCGTTCGGTATCCCGGAAAGTGCTTGACGACAGGGAAATTTGCGGTAAGGCTTTTTGACGCCTCCTCCCCCTCCAACCCGGGGCGATGCGCGGTGACGGAGCGATGGGGTTGAAAAAGCACCTCCTTAGCAGCAATGACTCCAGATCAACTTCTCCGCGCTTGGTTCGAAAACGTCTGGAACAAAAGAAACGACGGCTTCGTCCTCGAACACATGGGATGCCCTTGTAAAATCGAGGGCCTCCCTGAGTCCGCCCGCAATCCCGAGGGCTTCATCGAATTTCGTAAGAACCTGCAGGCCGCCATCAGCGACATGCACATCGCAGTTCTTGAGAGCATGGAAGACGGCGACCGCACCATAGGCACTTGTCGTGTCACTGGCACTCATACCGCGTCCAAACTTCCGGTGGAATTCTGCTTCGCTTATACCGCCCGGATCAAAGAGGACAAGATCGTGGAAGCGAACAACATCATCGACTTCCTCACCATGCTCGCACAGGCGAAGGTCATTTCGGAAGACGCTCTTGAGCAAGGTCTCAGGGCTTAGCCGCAGCAAGCGTCATCGCCTGGCTGAAGCCATAGCGGTTCGTCGGAGCGGGAATCATGATCAAGGATCTACGTCGCATGTGTCTACACGGAACAAATTCGAATGTTCTCGACGTTCAGTGGTCACGCGAGTAGGCAGTGACAGGACGGAGGCGGAACCATCAACGGCCATTCGAGCATCAGTCGACCCACGGTCGGTCGTGCCTGTTTGATCGCGAGTTTTTTGCTCATCGTACTTGAACTCGATCTCTATCGCGAAGTCATCATCGCCTTTGTGGAGTGCTTTGAAATGACGATCGATCTGGTGAATGCGTAAGCCCAGCAATCGAGCCTGGTCTTCACTGAGCACTTTCTCTCGTCCTCCTTCCAGATTGGAAAAGCTGATGTAGTTAAATTAAATAAAGCAACAAACCATTCAGTCTCGATCTCGATTTCTCGACGTCCGCCCTCCTTGCCTCCGCCCCCGCTTCCACTTCCGCCTGAACTGAAACTCGTCCCTCCGCATGTGAACCCAGCTTGATCGGGAGCACCGAAAGCCGGAATCCTGCCTTCCCCCCCCGCCACAGCAGTGACACAAGCAACACACTACGAAAACGACGCTCCAGCCATCGCCGTCCTGGCGCACTCCCTCCCGCCTCCTCCTGCTCATCCTCCTCCCGCTGGCGCTCGCGCCCGTCCTCTTGCCAAACCCAGCCGGGGCCGCCGTCATCTACGACAACGGCGCCGGCGGCGCGGCGGGCATCGACGCCGCCGACCGACTCGTTCACGATCGTGTTCAATGCAAACGCCGCCGGAGTGCCGGGAGCGGTTCTGGGCACGTTTCCCGTCGGCAACGCCGTCGGGCGCGCGGACAGCACATTTGACGTAGTTGGGTTCGACATCTACAACTACACGGCCGCCCTGGGCGGGCGGCCAGGCGGTGACCATGGGAACGACCTACTGGCTGAGCATCCACAACGACACGACTGCCGACACCGACGACGGCTGGTTCTGGGGAATGGACGTATTGGCAGGGAACTCGGTCGGATCGCCGGACCAGACCACGTGGACCGCAGAGAACGACAGACTCGACTTCGTCCTCCACGACACGGTGGGTGCCCGAGCCCGGGACGGGCCTGCTGCTGGCGCTGGGTGGGTTCCTCGCCCTGCTGGCGCGCCCGCGCTCCCGGCATGGCCGGAGCGAGTGACGCAGAACAGCGAAAGGGAGCGTCGGCGGGACGCCGTTGTCGCCAGACCGAAGCGAGCCGTCTCGGGAAGTCAGCGGAACAGCGCTTCGGGATACATGGCGAGGCGGAAGAAACGATCGCCTTGGTCACCACCAAGGCACCATTCACGAGTTTGGGTGTCACCTCGCGCAGGACGAACGACGCGCCGCTGTCGAGCAGGGAGCTTTCCTGCAAAACGAACAGGCCGGGCTTGCCGCCGGAGGGCCAGGCGAGCGTGATCTCGCCGGGTTTGCTCGGCGCGATGAGAAGCTCAGGCCAGACGAAGGTTTCGCGCACGGTGCGCGAGGAGAACTCGCTGGTCTTTCCGCGGCGCGTCAAGGTGACGGTGAAGGTGGCTTTCGTCGCCATGAGGGAAGAGGGCGACACCACGAAGCGCTCCGACCAGGCCTTCGTCGGATCGATCTCCCGGACGAACAGGGGGTAACGGCCCTGGGACTCGGCCAGCCCGTCGTTGGCATAGAACTCGATCGTCACTTTCTCGCCGGGAGCCGCGGGGAGGCCGCCGTTGGTGGAGTCGCCGAGTTTCGGCAGGGCGAAGACCATGCTGACCTGCCCGCTGGCGTCCGGTGGGCTCTTCAGGGCGGCCAGTTGCATCGGCGCATTGAAAGGCTGGGTCGCGTGGACGATCCCCTGCGGCCCGAGCCCAAGCCTAAGCCCGTTGGTGAAGAACGGGCTGCGCGTGACGCTGACGGTGCTGGCTGGGTCGATGACCGCCAGCCCGCCGCCGAGGTTGTGGGCGATCGTGTCGCCCGTAAGCTGGGCGTTGCCTTTGTTGACCCGGACACCGACGTCGTTGGGCAGCGCCTTCCCGGTTTCGCCCACCCCGATCCTGTTGTCCGCGATCTGGACCGGCTCCTCGGTGGCCACCGCAAAGTCCAGCAGGACGCCGAAGGTGGCGTTGCCGCTGATTAGATTGCCCTTGGTTGTTGAGCCCATCGACACGCAAGGACTGCCCAAGCCTGGTTGGAACGCTTCGCGCCTGCAACCCGGCGGGCTGGCCATAGTCGGCAACCGGGAGGTAGAGAAACCCCGACGTTCCATTTAGCCCGGCCACCTGCCCCTTGTCGTTGATACGGGAACTCTCCACGACCGGGATCGGCAAACTGCGCACTGTGTATCGCGATTCAGCGGCTGCTGGAGCAGGCGTGGGGTCTTCCTGAGTCGGTAGAGAATATAGCAAATTTAGAGAATATAGTGACAGATGCTTTACAGGTACCGCAATTTATTCCTTTGACTCAAGCGGGGCGGGAGCCCTTGCAGTCCGGGTAGGCGGAGCAGCCCCAGAAGTCGCCATTGGCGGACTTTCGGCGTCGCATCGGCTGGGCGCATTGCGGGCAGTCCGGGGCAGGCTCGGCGGATTTCCGGCCCTCTCGCGCTTCGAGGCGCTTGGCAACGAGGCGTTCGCTGAAGCCCCCGGTTTCCTCAAATGCTCTGCCCTGGGCCTGGATCTGGCTCTTGAGCATGTTCAAGGCCCGCCCGATGATGACAAGCATGGCATTGGCCACGACCACGGCGTCCTCGGAATCCAGCCAGCGGGCGTATTTCCTGCGCTGCTCCAGGGCGTGCCTGGCGGACTCGTGGACAAGATCGTCGGCGAAGGGGGCGGCGTCCAGGGAGACGGCGTTCACGGCTTTGGCTTCCGGGGAATGCACCGACCACGGTAACTGCTCGCGGTCGAGGATGAAGATTTCGTAGTCGCCGCGCAGTTCGCTCAAGCTGGCCCTGGAGACGTCCGTGAGCTTCATTTCCGTGTCTTTGGAGGTGGAGGAGCGTTCCGAGCCTTCGATGATGTTTTGACGTCCGCTGCGGGCGGCCTGGGTCATCTGGTCATATTGGCGGCCCTTGGGATCGTAGAATTTCCTGTCGCTTTCGCGGTGGTCGAAGGTGAGAAAGCGTCGGCAAAAGCGGAGCGTCTCGATCTGCACGATGGTGGCCAGCGTGAACGAATGGAGCCGACGAAACCCGCCGTGTTTGTCGAAGAGATCGGGCATGGGTTGTGGATGTTAGGGATGTTGGTGACGCGATTGAAGGAACAATCTGGTCAATGCGGTCAACAAGGTCAAACCTCTCCTGACGACGATGGGTGCTTGTCAGTTCCGGTGCGCCCGCATAGCATAGGGTTGAGCCGCATGGAATTACCCGCGAAGCAACTCGAAGAAAGCCGGTTTCCCACGACCAGCGAAAAGGGCGAACGAGTGATCTTTCATGGAATCGAAGTTTAAAGCATTATGCCTGCAATGCAAAACCGAAACCGAAACCCATTGGCGAGCAACGGCTTTCACACCTCGGTATGGAGCTTCCGAGACAGCCTGTCGGCCTGGCTGCGCAGATAAAAGGAGAATCACAGAAGTCGCTCGCCAATCGACCTCCATCGATTATGATGGTTGCGCCATGACCGCCGCCTCGGCCTCCACTGCCGATGCCCAACCGCCGGGAAGCGACCACCGCCAACCCGGGCGGCGACTGCCCGCGAACCTTCTCCTCTCATGACTTCGACCACCAAAGACATTCCCACCAAATACCGCTTCTCCTTCGGCCCCTGGAACATCAGCGAGGGGGCGGATCCGTTCGGACCGGACGTGCGGCAGGCATTTCCGCATGAGGAGAAGTTCGCGCTCTACCAGCCGCTCGGGTTCGACGGCGTGCAGTTCCATGATGACGACGTGGTGCCGGACTTGGACGGCCAGTCTCCGGCGCAGATGCTGGCGCAGGCGGCGCAGGTGAAGTCCATGCTGGCGAACCAGGGGCTCGTGCCCGAGTTCGTCGCGCCGCGGCTTTGGTTTTCTCCCCACACCATCGACGGCGCCTACACGGCGAATGCGGAGGAAGACCGCGCCTATGCGTGGGACCGCACGAAGAAGTCCATCGACATCGCCCGCGCCCTCGACTGCAAGGCCATCGTCCTCTGGTTGGCGCGGGAGGGCTCGTACGCCCGCGAGAGCAAGAACGCCCGCGAAGCCTACATCCGGCTGCACGATACCGTCAACGCCATGCTCGACTACGACCGCGAGATCGAGATCTGGATCGAGCCCAAGCCGAACGAGCCCACCGACCAGGCCTACGTGCCCACCATCGGCCACGCCATCGCCCTGGCCTACGCTTCGTCGGATCCCGCGCGCGTCAAAGGCCTCATCGAGACGGCGCACGCCCTGCTGGCCGGGCTCGATCCCTCGGACGAGATGGCTTTCGCGCTCGCCCACGACAAGCTGGGCAGCGTCCACCTCAACGACCAGAACGGGCTCAAATACGATCAGGACAAGAACTTCGGCGCCTCGAATCTCCGCACGGCCTTCAATCAGGTGCGCGTCCTGGAGGAGGCCGGCTACGGATCAAAGGGCGAGTTCATCGGCCTGGATGTGAAGACCTTCCGCACCCAGCAAGGCTGCCCTGTCACCGCCCACCTCAAGAACAGCCGCGCCATCTTCCTCCACTTGGTCGAGAAAGTCCGCACCTGGAACCGCGACCTCGAGCGCCAGTGCATCGCCGCCCGCGACTACGAGGAGTTGGAGCTGCAGGTGCTCCGGCACCTCATGGGCGTGGGGGGCGTGGGGTAGGGGTGAGTGGATGAGGAACTATTCGGGCTTCCCCCACGTATCGACGCGAGGAAGGAGGAAATAGAGAAAGTAGTGGAACGCCTGACGGGGTAAGAATCTCCGTAGGAGGGAGAACACATGCCCGTCGATCGTCGCCATCACACGAAGCGGGGGATTCTTGCGCTGCATAGCACCGACGATGCAATCAGCCACGGATTCGTTCGTGGCCAAGGCGCGCTTCATCAACTTTCCGATCATGGCGTCCATATGAACGTAATGCGCGTGATAAGGATCCTGCGGATTGTGGAACGATTCCTCACTTAGCTTGGTGAGTCGCGTCTTCAGGTAAGAGTCGGACCGAATAAAGCCGGGCTCGACAATCGTGACGTGGATATTGAAAGGCCGTAGCTCGTACCAGAGAGCTTCGCTCGCTCCCTCAAGAGCATACTTAGATGCACTATAGACGGCCATCGTCGGCATGGCCATCATCCCCCCGACCGAAGAAACGTTCAGTATATGACCGGCCCGCTTTTCTCGCATTTTCGGCAAGACGAGTCGGATCAACTCCATTGGTGCCTGAAAGTTGATTTCCATCTGTCGTGTCCGTTCATCGTCGCACACGTGCTCGACCACCGATCGGTAAGCAACGCCAGCGTTATTCACTAACACATCCACCCCACCCCAACGGTTTTCAACAGCGCTGATTAACGCCTGGCGATCTGCAGCGCTCCGCACCTGAAGCGGTCGCAGCATCAAATCTGGCCCTTCTGCAAGTCCCGCTTCCTCAAAGCGCTGCATCGAACTCTCACGGGCCGTGAGCACCAGGCGGTAGTCATGATGGAGCAACTTTTGCGCCAGCGCCAGGCCGAGGCCAGCACTTGCTCCGGTCACTAAAACAACTGGTTTCTCCATCAATCAATTCTCAGGGTAATCGAAAGCATCCAAGGGAACAAGAGCATTCAGCTATCGAATGCCCAACCCTGACATCTTACGCACAGAAAAAAGTCTACCCTGTTCACCATACGCTGGCTTGTATCAGAATGATGATCCCCCGCTATCAGTTTTCGGGCGGAGTGAGGAGAAGGTAACGATTTACCTTTCCGCCGGGTGCTTCGCTGATGAGTCCATTGGGCCAGCGCACGACGATCTTCTCGAATTCCTGGTGGTCTCCGAGCCCAAAGTGCGCAACCGTGGGGTGTTGGGTATAGAACGAATCGCCGGTCACTACCTGGCGTTCCTTCTTTCCAAAGTTACCGTGCATCGTGACTTTGGCCCCGATTGGCGAGACCCCCGCGCCGACGACGACGCGCACTCCCAGCCAGTTCCGCGCCGGGACGGTATTGCGATGCACGAGCAGGGCCTGCAGGCCTGCCAGACCCTTCTTGCGCGTCCACTCATGTTCCACCACGAGAAGGTCTTGCCGTCCATCGGCGTCCAGGTCCGCAGCTGCCACCGCCCTGCAGTCGGTCTCGTAGGAAACCCCTAACAGAAACGCTATATCAAGGAAGTCGCGGCCTTCCTGATTCCAAAAGAGGCGATTGTGCTCAAACCCGTTCCACGAAATGCGTCCCACTTCGAGGCCGCGTTGCGCGATGGGACGAAACTGGTCGGACAGCAAATGCTCAATGGCACGGTTCTCCTTCGAAGATCCGGTGTAGAGGTCATGGCACCAGAAACTGGTACAGTAATCGGTGGCTGACTCGCCGCTGATGTGCCCATTCGCCACGTAGAGATCGTCGTCACCGTCGTTCTCGAGATCGAAAGCCCGGACGCCCCATGCCCAGCCGGCCCTGGCACAGTGGTCGTTCAGGTCCGTCTGGACGAACTTCTTATCCCGAGCAAGGTAGAGACGGTTGCCAAATGCCATCGGAGCCCGCAGTTTCGCGTATTCGGGAAAATCTTCCCGTTTCAATCCGAGCTGATCGAGCCGTCGCGCGGTGGTGGAACTCATGCCAACCATGTAGAGGTCCTCCTTCCCGTCGCGGTCGAAGTCGCCGAAGGTGTGCGCCATTCCGAAGGCGTGACATTCGCCGAACATGGCGGTGGGAGCGGGCGAGAACTCTCCGCTGCCGCTGTTCAGCCAGGCATCAAGTCCGGCAAAGTCGCTCACAACCACGAGATCCAGGTCTCGGTCGTCGTCGAGATCCACAAAGGAGGCGCTGTAAGTTCGACGGTGCCGTTTCTTGCCCAAGCCGGATTTCTCCGTGCCATCGGTAAAGTTTCCCTTCCCGTCATTCAACAGCAAATAGGACGGGTGGCCATCGTTGGCGTCATGAAACGGGGTGGGCATCTGGCCGCCCTTGTAAGGCTGCTTGTATTGCGCGAACCAGAGATCGAGATCTCCGTCGTAATCGACATCACCCGCCGTGATGGCACTTGGGCCAGGCGCGACTTCTTCCCAAGGCCGCCGAGCTTCGGATGCAAATGTGCCGCCTTCCCTGCCCTCCAGCAACCAGGCCTTTCCCCCCGGATCCACGCCCACGAAATCCAGCAGTCCGTCGCCGGTCAGATCCTCCACTAATCCCGTGTTCACCATGATCCGTGGCGGGTCGGTGAAGAGCGCCCGCTGTTTGAATTTGAAACCGCCTTCGTTCACGAACACGGTGTTCACTCCGCCAAGAATGATCTCAGGATAGCCGTCGGCATTCAGGTCCCGAACGATGATCGGCGCGAGAGCTACGCCCGCGCCCGGAGAGGGTTCTTCTGGAGCCAGCCGCATCGCCTTTTCAAAGAGGAGCCCCCCCTTCGCGCTTCACGACCGTTGCATGCAAAACCCGCAGTGATCCCATCTCGGGCTTGTCGCCGTTTCGCCGCAACTTCCACACGATTTCCACCTCGCCCTTAACAATCGTTGCCTCGGGCGTTTCGCCAGGTCGTAACAAGTGGATCTCGAAGCTCACCAGAGATCTTGCGGCAACAACCTGATCCGGCCTCTCACTTGGGGACTCGGGAACAAATTCTCCGTGATGCCATTCGCTTTGCGCGATCTGAAATCCCTTCCGTTGGATTCCCTCCAGCCATCGCTTCCAGTTCTCGGGCGCAAGGAACACGGGATCCTCATTCTGCCTCCTCGTAAACCTGATGGCTTGGATACCCAGATCAAAATTTCGGCCACTACCTGAGAGTGGCCCCAGGGATACTCGTTCCATGGGAAGGCTGGCCGCGACCTTGAATCTGTCTTCCATCGGCGCCAGACGAAGCCGATCCCAAAAGGAAACGATCACAGCTTCGTATTCCTGAGCAATGACCTCATTAGCCCAGGTGGTTCGATCCAGTTCTTCGCGCAACTCGGCAAGTTTGAGAGTCGTGGCGGACCCCACCTCGCTCTCATGCCCCTCCTGCGCGAATCCGGCAGGGATAAGGAATAGCAGGATGGCACAGTAACTTCAGAACTCACTTTTTTAGGTGAAATCGTGAAAATTGCGGGCAACTAGACTTGTTCGAGATTTG
>JAQCER010000056.1 GCA_027618625.1 Verrucomicrobiota bacterium | reverse complement strand
CAGAACCTTGGCCGACTTTTTGAGAAAATTTGCAAGCACGTTTAGGCGCCCACGATGAGCCATGCCCATGACGATTTCTTCGACACCGTTTTCACCTGACGCCTCAGCGATGGAATTCAGCGCGACCATCAGGGACTCACCACCTTCAAGAGAAAAACGCTTTTGCCCGACATACTTTTGATGCAGAAACCGCTCAAAAGTTTCCGCCTCAGTGAGCCATCTGAGCACTCGCTTCTTTCTCGCAACGTCCGGCTCCGGCAGATCAATGCGTTTCTCGATGCGCTGGCGAATCCAGTTGCGCACCTCATCCTTGTGAATGTGCATGTACTCGATGCCAATCCGGGCACTGTAAATCCGCTGGAGGCGGTCGATCATTTCGCCCAGGGGCATCGCCTTCGCCCCTTCGAAAAACTGTGTCTCAACGACGGTGCCGAGGTCCGCTTGCGAGAATCCGAACGCTGCCAACTCCAGGCGTTCCTGCACCGGAGCCGCTGCCGCCAGAGGATCCATCCACGCCGCGGTGTGGCCAATCGTGCGAAATGCGTATACCAAACTTACGATCCGAGCCCGGAACGAAAGTTCCTCGCTCGACATTCCCCCCCCGCCACCCAGCGCGGCGCCAGCACCGCCCGTAGCGGATGCCCCAGCCACCTGTTTTTCCTGCCTAAGCTGTGCCCTCCCCAGCTCAAATCCCTCAAAAAACGCTGACCATGTTGGCTCCACCGACCGTGGATCAACTTTCCATTGCGCGAATTTCTCATCGAGAAGTTCGCTGTTCATACGGGCAGAAATATTCGAACTCATAGGATTCCATTACCTGCCCAGGTTCAGAAGCAGGGTCAGGACACTATGTGCCACAAATCGCGCATCTCTACCACTTTTTCGGGCAAGTTGACAATTCGATCCGCCCCTTCTCCGGGCTCGTCCCGGCGACCGGCAATAGGAGCCGATTGCAGAGCGTTCTCAGCCCCAAAAATGCCTGCCTGGGGACGGGCCGCGGCCCTACCAAGAAAACGAGAGATTGTCATTAATCACTTCTACCACGGCCAGCCCCGATTGTCTACATATTATCTAACGTCCCTTATTTTATTATCGCGATAAGTTTGACACGCGGCTGCACATCTCTACGATTGCAAACAATGAGAAATCGCTGTGGTTCTCCCGGTCTGCAAACAATGCATCATTTTTGGCATCCCGGATCAATCCAGTGAACTCGCCTCAGGATTTCGGGGTCCCTATCATTCATTCATTTTTATTCATTGACTGACGACATACTCCACGACTATGCGGTGCTGACGCCCGACGAGAACGCTCGGGCGTTGGCGCGTGTGCTCTCATTGCGCGAGCACTGGACGCCCCGCCAGACGCTGCCTTTCTTCACGCTGGGAGCGGCCGCATATCTCGACGCACGCAACGGCGGGTTCGCAACCTACCAGGAGGCCGCGGCACGCACGAACCCAGTGCTGGCCGAGCATTTCGGCTGGTTGCATGATCGGCTGTGCGCCATCGTCTCGTCGCGCACTGGCGAGCCGGCGGAGTGCGACACCCGCCTGGCGTTACCCGGCTTTCACGTGTTCCTGAACGCACCGCTGTTCAAGGATGCGCCGGCTAGCATGCACTACGACCTCCAGTATGAGCTCCTGGACTGGACGTCGATAGGAGAGCCGGACACGTCGACGCAGCTGTCACTGACTTTGTCGCTGGCCTTGCCGTCCGGGAGCGGAGGGTTGCTCGTGTGGAACATCAATCGGCTCGAGGTTGCGAAGATGACGCCAGAGGAGCGGCGCGTCCACTCGGCCGAGAGCCGCGTGGCAGACTACAAGCCTTACACCGTCGGACACCTCGCAGTGCACTCGGGGCATCAACTGCACCAGATCGCGCCAGCGAGGGAGGGCGAACCCGAGGACATGCGCGTCACGATGCAGGCGCACGCGCTTCGGGTCGGGTCGAGGTGGATCGTTTACTGGTAGGTCGAAGCTGGAAAGTCTGAAGGGAGGCACTCAGAGGTGCGCACCGACCACCAGCTTTTTCTCGCTGCCATAAGTTTCGCGGCAGTAGACGGAACAGGGCTTCATCCAGCGCATGGCGAAGGCGTGCATGGCCGGATGATGCAGAGGAACGGTCCAGGTGCCGAAGCGGCGACCCTTCTCCTCTGCGCGGTCGACAGCCTCTTTGTAGAGCCAGAGCACGACGCCAAGTCGCTGCAACTTTGGATGAGCAAATGAGCAGGTGAACCGGGTGGTGCCATCACGCATGTGGTGATTGATCACCCAGCCGACGAGTTCACCATCGCGAAGAAGGGCACATGAAGATACTGGGTCGTAATGTGCTTCGTGCATCCAGGGCACGAGGTCTTCTGCAATCCAGTGATCCTTCTCGTGAGAGAGTCGCAGCGTCTGCTTCTGCTCATCGGTCACGGCGCTCCATGGAACGATCTTGAAACGGGGATTCATTCGGCGCTCCCGCAGCCACGGCGGATCCATCGCCCTGATCTGCAGGAGATCGGCCTTGATCGCGGCCATGCGAGGTGTCGGCTCTTCCCAGCCGGTCTTCTGCAGGATGCGCTCAAAGTAAGCTGTTGCTTCTTTCCCGGTTATGTATTTGACCCGGATCACCTCCCCTCCCCGCGCGGCCACTTCTTTGTGAAAATCTTCCATCAAGCGCGTTCCCACTCCCTGATTCCGAAAGGCAGGGTCGACGAATACGGAAAAGAGCGTGGGCGGGGCTTCATTCCCCGGCTTGGGCATCGCCCCGAGGATCAGGCCCGCGGGCACCCCATCGACGAAAGCCGCGACCGGGACGGCGACCACTCGCTCCAGGTTCGCCTCGCTAAGCAAGTGGGTGTACGTGGGAAAGGTCATTCCCAGAAACGCTTTCGCATCCTGAGCCGGAGTGATTACCTTTGTTTCGATCATGGCTGGCTGGCAACTCAGGGATTGCCGGAAATTGGAATGATGGTTTTGAAATTCCGGGCTTGGACATCCACTACTCGTGTGGATGATCTTCGATTGGGACAATGATGTAAACTCAAAACCACCTGATGTGATTCCCGGCGAATCGTGAGGTGCCACCCTTAAAATAAAGTTCGAGCAAAGCATGCAAGTAGAAAACAAGACCGTCATCATCACGGGCGCAGCCTCCGGCATCGGCGCAGCAACTGCAAAACTGTTCGCAAGGCATGGTGCCACCGTAGTCGCCTCCGACATGGATCTCGCAGGTGCGGAGCGGACAGTCACCTCGATTGAAGAACAAGGCGGCAAGGGGCTAGCCATGCAGGCCAATGTAGCCAACCACGAAGAGGTAGCGGAGCTGGTGAATCGGACGGTAGCTGAATGTGGCCAACTCGACATCCTGGTCAACAATGCGGGCACTGGGCCGCGACAAATGAAGAAAACGGGCGACTTTGAACTGAGCGACTGGGACCGGGTGATCCTGGTCAACCAAACTGGTGTGTTCTATGGCATGAAGTATGCGCTTCAGCAGATGGCGAAGCAGGGCCACGGCGGTATCGTCAATGTGGCATCACTGGCGGGGGTCAAGGCATCGATGAATCATATCAGCTACGCTGCGAGCAAATTTGCAGTCGTCGGCATGACCAAGGCGGCGGCGCTGGAATACGCGGCGCTGAATATTCGTATCAATGCGGTTTGCCCGGGATACACAGAATCGGCGCTGCTCGACAAGCTGCTCTCGATGGGGCCCAAAGTGGAGGCGATTCTCAAACGCCATATACCGATGAATCGATTCTGCACCGCCGAAGAAGTTGCCGAAGCGATCGTCTGGCTCGCATCTGACAGCACTGGCTACATCACCGGGCAGGCGATCGTGCTCGATGGTGGAGCGCAGTTGTAGGAGCTGTCAGCGGTCGATTCAGAAACTGACTTGCAGGGTCTCAAGCCCGCGAAAATTGGTCCCCTCGCGGCGCTTGATCGGCACGGGTTGCAGCGCTAAGTTCGGCATCTTCACCGCCAGCGAACGGAACGCCGCCCGGGCTTCGAGACGGGCGAGGTGGGAACCGAGGCAGAAGTGAATTCCCATGCCGAAGGCAGCGTGTCGCGGCCCCGTTCGCCGCAAATCCAGCCGATCAGGTTCGGGATAGGCGTCGGGATCACGATTCGCGGATCCCAGCAAATTGATCACCTGCTCGCCTTTGCGCAGCAACTTGCCTCCGATTTCGACTGGCTCAGCAACCTCTCGAAATGCCATCTGCACTGGGCTATCGTATCGCAGGAGTTCTTCCACCGCGGTTTCGACACACTCCGGGACTTCCCTCAGCAATGCAAGTTGATCGGGATGCCGCAGGAGTGCATAGCTGCCATTTCCGATCAGATTAACGGTGGTCTCGTGGCCCGCACCAAGGAGCAGCGCACACATTGAGATCAACTCCTCCTCATTCAACCGGTCGTTCTGTTCCTCGGCCTCAATGAGTGCACTGATGAGGTCCTCCTTTGGCGGCCCCTTGCGACGTTCGATGATAATGGAACGCAGGTAGTCCATCAATTCCTTGCATCCTTGTGTCGCTTTCATCAGGGCCTCGCGGCTCGGGCTGAAATCGATGGCAGGCACAATATCGATCGTCCAGCGGCGCAACCGCTCACGATCTTCAGCAGGAACTCCGAGTAGTTCGGCGATTACGATCAGCGGCAGTGGCGACGCATAGTGCAGCATAAGATCCATCTCCCCCTTTTCCTTAACGCTATCGAGGAGAAAATCGGTCGTCTCCTGAATCTTTGGCCGAAGTCTTTCCGCCATCTGCGGACTGAACGCCTTACTGACCAGCGAACGCAGCCGGGTATGGTCTGGCGGATCGCGAAACAGCATCCACTTGCCTAACATTGCGCCCAGCGGGCCGGCACCCCGAATCATTCGGGTCTGGATCAGACTGTGACTCTTCAGCGCGCTCATGACTGCCGCGTGCGAAAATAGATACCATGCGCCTGGCCCGCTATGATCAGCCAGACCGGCCCAATGCACTGGATCCTGCTCACGGTAGCACCGGTATGCGGGATATGGATCATCGTGGGAGCCTGGAGCGAATGGACTGAATGGAGGAAGCGATGGACGATCGCCTGTGGGATGAGTCATGGTGATTCAGGAATGCTAATGCTGAAAACGAAAAATGAACCGATGCCAGGGCCGCTGTAGGTTCGCAGCAAGTGGTTGCGGAAATGTCGACCCTAGCGGAAAATCCGCCAGGAGCAAAGGGAACAATCCGATCCTCCGATCCCACTTTCCAGTCAGCAACGCGGCTTATTTCTTTTTCGAGAACAGCTTTGACGTCCAGTATGCGAAAGCCTCTTTCACCTGAAAAGCCAGACCGCCCTGTTCCGCGTCGCGAATCTGATCGAGAATCTCATCCTTCTTCAGCGGCGTCGGCGCGGGCACAATCTCGTTGGGATTGTCCTTACTATTTTTTCCGGATGGTTTGTCGTCCTGTTCGCCAGCTCTTCCGAACCAATACTTAATGGCGTAAACAATCGAGCCGACCAACCCCTGACTCGATTCTTCGCCAGTCCCAACAGCCTTTTCCTTTTCGCCGGACACGGGCTCGGGCTGATGTTCTGGTTCTGATTTCGATTGTGGTTTCTCACCAATGTTAACCGGAAGCGGCGGAGGCGCTCCCGCATCACCGCTGTCCCCGTCCTTCATGAGATCATTTACAGGTGTCCGCGTTTTCGCTTCGCCTTCTGCCTTCATCCTTGCAGCTTCAGCGGCTGCATTCGCCTTCGCTTCTTCTTCGGCTTTCGCAGCAGCTGCTGCTACCTTGGCCCGTGCTTTCTCGTCGGCTAGGGCCGCTTCAGCGACGGCTCTGGCTTCTGCCTCGGCTTTCGCGGCAGCAGTAGCTGCTCTTGCCTTCGCTTCCTCCTCAGCTCGAGCAGCCTCTGCGGATGCTTTGACCCTAGCCTCCTCCTCGGCTTTCGCGGCGGCAACGGCAGCTGCTCGCGCCGCTTCCTCCTCCGCTTGGGCAACTTCACCTGCCGCTTTTGCCCGCGCTTCTTCGTCAGCTCTGGCGGCTTGCACTTTGGCTTCTTCTTCGGCTTTCGCTGCAGCAGCAGTAGCTGCTCTTGCCTTCGCTTCCTCCTCGGCTCGAGCGGCCTCTGCGGATGCTTTGACCCTAGCCTCCTCCTCGGCTTTCGCGGCGGCAACGGCAGCTGCTCGCGCCGCTTCCTCCTCCGCTCGGGCAGCTTCAGCGGCCGCTTTTGCCTTGGCGGCGGCTGCTGCTGCGGCAGTGGCGGCCTCAGCCTGCGCCTTGGCGGCTGCCTGAGCCTTCGCTTTGGCTGCCGCATCGGAACTCCCGTCGGCCTCTTCGTCAGATTCTGGATCCCGGGAAACAGCAGGTAACGCTGGCATCGAAAATCCGGATGGTTTCGGTTTTGATACCCCACGCAGCCCCGAAGGATCGGGCACCTTTTCCAGAGCCTTTATCGCCATCTCGCGGTCTCCCAGTTCGAATACCCTCAGCTTGGTAAATCCGCTTACCCGGAACACGTCGATCACTTCTTCGCTGGCACCTGTCACGAATAACTTGCTGCCATGCCGACTGAGCCGCTTGGCCAGGCTCAGGATGGATCGCAAGACCGGACTGCTGATGAAAGTGACCCCTTCAAAATCGAGAATCACCTTGTTGCGCACGGCTTCGTTCACTGCCTCGCGCAGGTTTGCTTCAAACTCGGCAGAGGCATCAAAGGCCAACCGCCCTCCCACTGAAATGATGTCGATCGCGCCGACCTGTTCTAATTTAAAGTTCATTCTAAGCGAGGGATTAATGAATCATCAAGAATCGGTAGAGGAAAACGGGGGAAGGGATGATGGACTCGAAGCTTCGGAAGCGCCAGCCGCAGATGTTGACGAAGCCTCATTGAGCGCATGAATCGCTCCATCACGATCGCTGAGCTCAAACACCCCGAGGCTTATGAATCCGCTCACGCGAAAAACTTCCATAACATCATCGGTCGCGCCGACAAGGAACAACCTTCCTTTCTGCCGCTTCAGGCGCTTTGCTAGAGTGAGAATTGAGCGCAACACCGGACTACTGACAAAACTGACACTCGAAATTTCAAGAATCACTTTGCTGTGGGCAGACTCGCTCAGCGCGGAGCGCAAGCTGGCATCGAACTCAGACGATGCATCGAAAGCGAGACGTCCTGCGACGGTTATGATGTCAATATCACCGATTTGTTCTAATGTTAGATTCATTATTCTCAGAGTTTCAAGACCTTGGCCGATGGTTAGGATTGAGCGGTAGCCCTCTTCGTCATTGTATTACAGTTCCAGCCATTCACAACACTGTGAGACACGGAGTCCATCATTTGCCGCACCATAAACAGCCCACGACCACCGATTGCGACCGCTTCAAGGTCATCGTGCTCGGTTTCGTGGCCCAGATTCGGCGCAAGCTTGGCCCCCCATGGATCGAATACGGGCGAATCGTCCTTGAGGGTAATTCTCAGCCCCTCAATCGGATTAAAAAGTATATGAAGGATAACCCGGAAACCCTTTTCTCCCGCGAACTTGATGACGTTGGAGACAAGCTCATCAAAGGACAGCTTCACGGCCAGGCTGTGGGCGGCAGGCATACGCTGGCAGGCGGTCGACTGCTCGAACTCGTCATAGAAGCGTTCAAGCTCACTCTGGGTTGCGGTCATTTCGAAATGAAACGCCTCGTCGTCTATTCTTGCAATATCGTTGGGTTTCATTCTGGAAATCGCACACGCAACATTGTAAAATCGTCCTGCAGTTCCGCGCCCTCCGTTACCTGCTGTGTCCGCTCGTAAAGATACTCCACCTCCCCATCTTCCATGGATCCAGTCGACCTGACCGCGGCCACGAATTGCTCGTACGGCCACGGAGCACCATCGGGTCGCTCAATCTCGAAGGCACCGTCCGAGAGCACATAGAGCTTGGCACCAGGGGGCACTGCCACCACTGCATTCTCGTATTCAAAGTCATCCATGTGCCCGATGATCAAGCCATCCGTACTCAGTTCCACGCAATGATTCGCGCGGTTGGGATCGAGCATCAGGGCGGGAGGATGGCCAGCACTGGCATAATGCAGCTGGCGGTTCGATCGCTGATAGATCCCGTACCAGATGGTAAAGGTCATGTCGTTCTGCGTTTCCATCTGAAAGGCCCGATTGAGACCAGCCAGTACCGCTGCCGGGTTGCCGAAATCGACGCCTGGCAGAATCGGACGGAATTCATGGCGGAAATCGACAGCAGCGCCGCTCCGGTGCCGTGCCCTACGACGTCTAGCAGGTAAATTGCAAATCGATCCTCATCGATCCAGTAATAACCAAAAGCGTCTCCACCCAGCTGAGCGGAGGGCTTCAGCATCCAGCGCACATCGATTTCGCCATCCAGCGGTGGCGGCAGTATCTGTCGGACATAGTGCTCAGCGTCTGCCAGTTCTTTGGCCATCTGTACCTCCCGCATCCGCAATTGTTTGAGCGCCGCATGATGAGAGGTAGAAGCTGCCGCAGACAGGCACAGACTTGCCACTAACAATGCACTCAATCGGGCATCTTCGGAAAGCTTGCCTTTCCATTGATCCCATTCGAACGCCACGATTCCCCTCAGTCCACCGCCCTGAAACAAAGGCACGCTCAGAATGGCACCCGTCGCCCTGCCGGTGAACCCCAGCCCCTTCAGAACAGGCATCACTGAACTCTCCGCACTCTCGAAGGCAGCATGGGGATCTTCCAGCAGACGATTAAAGTAGAGTGGACAGAACCCCGGCTGGAGCTTGTTCCCCTGTTCGATGCTTCGGTCGTCGATGGCAACAGTGGTCGCGCGCTTTGCCAGGGAGTCCTTGGTATCAATGAGCCAGATCGACACTTCGTCGCAGCGCAATATCTTGAGCCCACTTCTGGCGATCGTTTCAAACCGGACCGTGACATCAGAGTCGTGAAATTCGGGGCAAAGGTAGGTAGCACTGAGAAGCCTCAAGCCGATAAGCGCTTGCTCGGCATCCGGCTCAGCTTCAGCAGAAATGATCGTCTGCCCTCCCCGGCGGAGCATCCACAGGGAGAGTCTTCCTACCACTGATCCTGATGAAGCGTCGACAACTCGCAGACCGGTAGCGTTCCTGGGGATACTCTCTTCCAGTTTCCCGAGACAATCCTTCAGGAACATTTCGTCTTCACGATGGAAGGACAGACAGAACGAAGTGATCGTTGCGGGCGGCTCATCAGCGCCCAGCATCCCGGCCGCGGTGGCGTTGCTCCATATGCAATACCCCTCCGCATCGAAGACCATCACACATCCGGGCATCTCATTCAGAATTCCGTGAGTGTCTCCTGTCAGTTTGGGATTGGATTTGGGATCAACCTCTGCTGGATGAAAATGCGGAAAAACATCCTCCGAAAATCCGAAAGAACGAACGCTCGGAGGTGCCCAGCTCGAAGCCACGTTCTCCCCCAGATACTTGTCCGCCTGTTGAACCAGCAAAGAAAACTGTACTTCCTCAACGGTGATGACGCTCTGAAGTCCAAGTGGATACAGTTGACCTGGGAGCATTTCCTCCTCATTGATCCAAGTCAAATTGCGCGCCGTGGGACAGAGTTCAACGAACCATTCATCATTCAAAAGCCGCACGGCTAAGTGACGACGTGAAAGGACGCCAGCACCGCGAAAAACCTCAAGAGCTACCGTTCCCTCCCTGCCTATAATGTCACCGTCTGAACACTCCCATGACTGCCCGTGAACACTGAGGAACAATCGAGTTTTGATCTTTCCCAGAGAAGTATTCATTTGCTGTGTCAGGACGGCCTTAGATTGCCGGTCTGTTGCGCCATCGCCATGGCTGCTCTCGCCCATCCGGCTGACGGCCCTGAACAACCATCCGGAGGGGGGGCAACTGCCCCGCGATCGATCCCAGCGAAAACGCAGAGGGCGACTAACCCACTGGCCACGGCACCAGCGCCTGATACTCTTTTCATAACAGATTCTCTACGAGACATTTGTAATTTTACATAAGAATCACTCGGGCCACAATAGCACCGGAAGTGTTGATTTCCGGAGAGAGTCATGCCACCGCCGTATAGCGGCTTCATTGAAGCCCAAAATCCGGGAGCCGATCGCAGCGGCCACATCC
>JAQCER010000055.1 GCA_027618625.1 Verrucomicrobiota bacterium | reverse complement strand
CTTTTTTCAACCAGCAGCCACCATGCCGAACACTACTGACTGAACGGTGAAATTATGTTAATATTAGTACATATGAAAAAATCTAAATTATTAATGCTACTGGGCTCGTGGTCAGTCCTGCTGGCCTCCTGCTCCGACTCCGATCCGGGCTCGACCGGCCAGACTTCAGATTCGAAAACACCAAAAGAGCGCCAGATCACTCTTTATACTTGGGACGAGTACTTCAGCCCGGAGCTGATTACACAGTTCACGAGCGAGACTGGGATCAACGTGGACCTGAAGTTTTACGAAGACACCGAAGAGATGACCGCCCAGGTCAAGGTGAACCCGAGTGAATATGACGTAATTATCGCGGATGGCAGAGCGATCGAGCTGCTGCGCAAGGCACGGGTTCTCCAGAGTATCGATGTTCCAAATTTGAAGCACGTGAGCAGCACGTTCAAAGGAAGACCTTTTGATCCAGAGAATGAGTATTCGGTACCCTACATGTGGGGCACCACGTTGCTTGCCTATCGCAGCGACCTGATCCAACCCACATCAAACTCCTAGTCACTGCTGCAAGACCCCCGAGCAAAGGGCAAAGTGATCCTCCTTGACGAAAAACAGGAGTGTTTCATGGTCGGGCTCTTCCTTGCAGGAAAATCTCTCGGCGCGAATACCGTAGATGATCTGCAGGAATCAACCAGGGAGCTCAACGAAGTGGTTGAGTTGAATGATGCTGTATTTATGAGCGACGTGGATACGATCGCGAAAATGCCGTCAGGGGAGTTTGCAGTAGCGATGATGTACAGTGGCGACGCTTCACGAGCCGCAGTGGAAAACGATAAAGTTAAGTACTTTATTCCGGAGGAAGGCGCGAGCATCTGGATGGATAGTTTTGTCGTTTCGCGGGATTCTGGTGATTCAGAAGCAGCGAACGAATTCATCAATTTCATGCACAAACCTGAAATAGCTGCAGCGAGTTCAAGCTTTGTCGGTTTCGCGACTCCGAACGAACTTGCTCTGCCAATCCTGGACAAGTCTAATCCTGAGCTTCGGGGCGATGAGGCCCTGTACCCGGACCAATTGGTGAGGGAGCGTTGCGGCAGTCTGGCGATCACTCCCGAATTGGATACAGCCATGAACCGATCATGGAAAGCGCTGCACAATGGAGCCGGCCTCGTCTTGAGCAGCGACGACGCAGACTAGCGAACCTCCGATTCCAGGCGGCTTGAGAGCAACTCACTGAATGTAAAGATGTTTAGTTCAATCAGACAGCGCGTTCTTGCCGCTCTTGTTCTCGCTGGGCTATCACCTCTGGTTCTCATCCTCATCGCGACCCGAGTCTTCACCGGCGAGGCCCTGGTCGTGTCGGAATTAGGCCGAATCGTCGACGTGGGCGACGAGGTTGCAAGACAAGTCGCATTCATCGTCAAAGGGGCGGCCAATGATTTGAATTCGCTCGCCCAGAGCCCTGCATTGCTGTCGGAGAAGAGGTCCAATGCCGAAAAGAAACAGGAGTTCGATCGGCTAACAATGAATTATGCTCATTTTCGCGAAATTCGGCTCTACGACCTCAGCGGGTGGGAGATCTCGACGAGCGAAGAGGATCGGCGACGGGACGAGACCAAGCATTTCTCGCGGGCGGTCGCAGGTGAATTATTTATCTCCGAACCTTATGACCCGAATGAGGTGAGTTTCGGCGAAGACGAGTTTCAGCTTGTCATAACGATTTACATCCCCGTCGCGCGGAAAGGAGAACGTCCGAGCGCCGTCATCAGAGCAGAGATCGGGATTAATTCGATCTGGAGCATCCTGAACACCGCGAAACTGGGAGGCGAAAGTGGGGCTTTCATTCTGATGGACGGGCGCAACAACATTCTATCGCACCCAGACAGCAAGCGTATCTTTTCCAAGTTTTCTTCGGCCAACGACAATCCCGGAATGAAGCTGGATGTTACCGGCACCGGAGAACATGTTGCTGCTTCGGGAGAGAAGTTCTATCACTATCTCAAGGTTCTGACGCCCGATTTTACGGGATTGCCTTACGAGTGGCGGCTCATTTGTCGACAGAGAAAGAGCGCTGTCACAGAATTGATCCGGGATTTTCAACTATCCCAATTGGGTGCTGGCGGAATCGCCACAGCCCTCGCGACGCTCTTTGGACTGGTTCTCTCGTCGAAACTGGCGCTGCCCGTGATCAGGGCGGCGCGCGCGGCCAACGCCGTGGCAGCTGGTAATCTCGATGCGACGATGACGGCTGACGGCCCCAAGGAAATGAGAGAGTTGGCCGTCGCGTTCAATCAGATGGTCAACGAATTGAATCAGCACCGCAGCCAATTGGAGTCGCTGGTGCAATCCCGAACCCAGAGTCTTCACAGATCTCAGGCGGATCTTGAAGACTCGACGGCGCAGTTGCGGGCGGCATACGACTCAATCCTTGAAGCTGTATTGGTAACCCGCGAAGGAGGTGAAGTCCTCGCTTCCAACCGCAGGGTACGGGAATTTTTTGGCATCGATCGCCAGCGCCTGATCGAGGAAGGTATAGGCGAAGGAAGCGAATCGCGGGAGCAATTGTTCAAGATCTTCGCCGATCGTGAGGGTTTTGAAAAGGCCTGGAGTGACTACACCGCGAACCCTGATCTAGTTGGCGAAGACGAATGGGAAATCAAGGGAGACGTCGACCGCCAGATTTCAATTTACTCCGCACCAGTGAAAGGCACCAACGGCCGGACCTTCGCCCGCCTCTGGATGTTTCGTGACTTGACGGAGCAAAGGCAACTTGAGCGTTCGCTCCAGCAGTCCCAAAAAATGGACGCGATCGGAAGACTGACGGGCGGCGTGGCCCACGATTTCAACAATTTGCTGACTGGCATCATCGGTAGTTTGTCACTGGCGGAAATGGACGATGAGATCCATGATACGAAAATGCTGACCCACATTGGCTCCGCCAAAGGGGCCGCCGAGCGGGCGGCTGGAATCGTGAAGCAACTCCTGACCTTTTCGCGCAAGAACAAGATCTGCCTGAAGGAGTGTGCCGCGAACAAGCTGTTTCTCGACGTCAACGGCATTCTCGCCTACAGTGTCGATCCGTCTATCGAGATCGTGATGGAGCTGGATGAGCAGGATCCCCACGTTACCGCAGACGCCACTCAGATTGATCAAGTTCTGATGAACCTTTGCGTCAATGCACGAGATGCCATGCCTGCCGGTGGGCGCCTGACGATGAGCACTGCGGTGGTTACGCTGAGTGCTTCGAGTATTCCAAAGAGTTGCACCGTAGAGCCAGGCGATTTTGTGAGGTGGACTGTCGAAGACAGCGGAACAGGTATTCCGGAAGCCATTCGAGAAAAGATTTTCGAACCGTTCTTCACGACCAAGGAACAGGGCAAAGGCACCGGCCTGGGACTGGCTACATCATACGGAATCATTCAGCAACACGGCGGCTGGATCGAATGTCACTCCGAAGTAGGGAAAGGTACGCGGTTCGAGGTTTACCTCCATAAATGCCAGGTGACAGAAACAGTTAAAAAGAAGGATCACGCAACGATCAAAGGGGGCACCGAAACCATCTTGATCGTGGATGATGAAGCGATCGTGCGGGTAGTCGCCGAGGGAATACTTCGTCGCCAAGGTTATCGCATTATCGCCGCCCAAGATGGCAAAGAAGCCTTGGAGGCGGTAGCGAGAGATCCAGAGGGTATCGACCTGATCATGCTCGACCTGACGATGCCAAAATTGTCCGGAAAGGACACTTTCCGCGAATTGAGAAGCGGCAAGTTTCCCCACATTCCCGTGGTCATTTGCAGTGGTTATCTTGTAGAGCTTGATGACTTCGAGCACGAAACTGGCTCGATTCCAGAGGGTGTGGTGCAGAAGCCGTATGAGGTTTCGTTTCTCGCGTCGGAAGTCAGGTCACTCCTGGACAAGTTTGCCGGAAGACAGCCGGAGAATCACTAGCCTTGCCCTTTTTAGAAGTCGACATTGCCGTTCTGATGGCGGCGTGACGATGATGCACGCGACATCTCGCGCCTGCGGTGATTTTCGACGCCGGAGCGAGCTCAAACGCGCGCATCGGGAGCCCGGGAAGACTTGAGAGGATTGATGATGTTTCTCAGCTTTGGTAGTTGCACCGTGCTGTATGATGATCGACTGGCTATCGTGAGTTTGATATCAAGAGAATCATGGCAAAACTACTAATCATCGGAGCCGGTGGCGTCAGCCGGGTTGTGGTCCACAAGTGTGCCGGTCTGCCGGAGGTCTTTCCGGAGATCATGCTGGCGAGCCGGACGAAGTCGAAGTGCGATGCGATCGCAACGGAATTGAGCCGCCCGATTCAGACGGCTCAGATTGATGCGGATGATTCTGCGCAGGTAGCGGCGTTGATCCGGGAGTTTGGCGCGGATCTGGTCGTGAATGTTGCCCTTCCTTATCAGGATCTGAGCATTATGGATGGCTGCCTGGAAGCTGGCGCCCACTATGTGGATACTGCCAACTACGAGCCGCCGAATGAGGCAAAGTTTTCGTATGGCTGGCAGTGGGCGTACCGGGACAGGTTCAAAGAGGCGGGCCTTCTGGCGCTGTTGGGCTCAGGGTTTGATCCCGGGGTGACGGGTGTTTATTGCGCCTATGCGCAGAAGCACCACTTTGATGAGATCCATGAGATCGAGATCATCGACTGCAACGCTGGCGACCATGGCCACCCTTTCGCCACCAACTTTAATCCAGAGATCAATATTCGAGAAGTGACCGCGAACGGTCGCTACTGGGAAAACGGTGAGTGGGTCGAGACGAAGCCGCTGGAGTTCAGCCAGACCTTCGATTTCTCTGAGGGCATCGGGCCGAAGAAGGCGTTTCTCATTTACCACGAGGAGCTGGAATCGCTGGTGAAGAACATCAACGGCCTGAAACGGATCCGGTTCTGGATGACGTTCTCGGACAACTACATCAAGCATCTGGAAGTGCTCCAGAACGTGGGGATGACATCGATCGAACCCATCAGCTACAACGGCCAGGAGATCATCCCATTGCAATTCCTTAAGGCACTGCTGCCGGATCCTGCATCGCTGGGCCCCCGCACCGTAGGCAAGACCTGGATCGGCTGCGTGATCGACGGCTTGAAGGATGGCAAGCGTCGACGATACACTGTGTACAATACCTGCGACCATCAGGAGTGCTTCAAAGAGACCGGCGCACAAGCGGTGTCCTACACGACCGGTGTTCCGGCGACGATTGGAGCCAAGATGATCGCGGAAGGAAAGTGGACAGGTGCAGGTGTCTTCAACATTGAAGAATTCGATCCCGATCCTTTCATGGCAGACCTGAACCAATACGGGCTGCCGTGGCACGAGAGCATCAAGGAACTGGACTAGCCTGGGTTATTCATGAAGATCGTAGCGAGACGCAGCAAATGGAGTCTTTTGCAAGTCGCAGTAGATCGCTCATGCATAATCCAGGCTAGGCACCAGAGATCAGGAATGCCTCCGCCGGTGAACTTGACGTTTCAGCTGAGATACTGGAACCTTGAGCGATGACCCTCTTCGAAAAAATCGTAGCCAGAGAAATCCCGGCTGACATTCTGCACGAGGACGACGTATGTCTGGCGTTCAGGGACATCAGCCCCCAGGCGCCGGTCCACTTTCTGGTGGTGCCGAAGAAGCCCATTCCAAGGATTGCTGAAGCGGAATCCAAGGATCAGGCCACGCTGGGCCACCTGCTGCTCACGGCGGCGGCAGTCGCCACCGCAGAAGGACTGAACACGGCAGAAGGAGGTTTCCGCATGGTGATCAATAACGGCATGCACGGCGGCGAAACCGTGCCGCACCTTCACGTCCATGTCCTGGGTGGCCGCCCACTGAAATGGCCTCCGGGGTAGTCGGGGGTCGGCAGATCGCAGTGCGTCGGCAATTTGGGAGTTGGGGATTCGGGCAGAACGATGTCACTTCTCCTGTGGAAGGCTCAAAGCCAGCTGAGAGTGCCTTTTGTCAACATCATGAACTGTGACACGGTAGCAGGACGCCGAGGTCTGGCTGTTCCGCACCGCAGGATGAAGGACAGGCCGCTGAAGAGCGTCTGGCCGCCGAACTGCATGGAAACATTGTCAACAGCGAGCATGGGCCGGGAAAGTCAAGGGGCAGGGGACGGGAAGAGGCTCCCGCCAATCCTCCTGGCTTATGACTTTCGACCTTTCGACCCCATGACCTTGACAGTCGCTCACTTCCTCCGCCGGGGCGCGACGTCTGCCTTCCCGGCAGACTTGGATTTCACCGCAGGGTCGATTTCACGAATGGCTTCCAGCAGCTTTTCGTCGGCGACGCGGAGCGCGCGCGGCCGTGCGAGTTGTCGTTCTTTTTGCAGACCAGCCCGTGCGGGGAACCGATCTTCTCCGTGCGGCAATCGAGGTCCAGCCGGGCTTCCGCGATCTTCGACAGCAGCGATCTGCGGACGCCGTCGGGATACGTGAAGCGGTGCTCCTCCTCGGCTGGATTCGCCATGAACGCCTTGAGTTCCGAGACGATGTTCTTGCCGGACGATATCCAATGCGACGCTCCTTCTGGATGTCGGGGCATGGCCGGACCCAGTCCGGAAAGTGTTTGAGGACTCGGGAAACCTCCTTTTCCAACTGCGCCGAGACCAAGCCCGCCAGCTCCGGAAACAGCGATCCTTCTTCGTCGAAATGACGGCGGAAGGTCTTCTCTGATAAAGTGCCAGTCACTTTGTTCTTCACCTCTTCACCGCAAGTTCGGCGGGTCAAGTCAGGTGACAAGACAGCGAGCGCCTCCCTCACGAAACCCCTGACCTTGAGGAAGGCGTTAGACTGCCGCGCCGCTTACGGGCTTACGGCGTTTCGGCGACGCGATAGTAGATCTCGGAAGTGGTGCGAAGGAAAAATTGAGTTGAGTTCTCGCCTGTTCCTTCGATGCCCTCCACTTCGACCACCCAGTTCTCAAGGTCGGTGCTAGACAGGATCTCGTAGGTCTTGCCTTCTTGTGAGTTCCAAGTGATGGCCATGGCGGGTGCGATGTCGATGCTGATCGGCTCTGCGACCTTTCGGGCAAATATCGGCACCAGAGTCGCGCCTTCTTTGATGACAATGGTCGCCGGATTGGTGGTGAACTCTTCACCACCGTAAGTCCATTTGACCAACTCGAAGCCTCGCTCTGGCTCTGCCGTCACCGTGACTTCGGCGCCAGCCGTATAGCTCTCCATTAGCGGTGACACGAAAACCGTGCCGAGTTCGGTGGCAGCAACCACCAGGCGCACTTCGGGCGTGACGATCGGCGGGGTGTATTCTAGAACGAGGCGCTCGGAGATTCCGCCGATGTTCCTCTGTCCGCCGATGGCGTAGATTCGACCATTCAGCGCGGTCGTGCTCAAGCTGGCGAGTGCCGTTTGCCCTCCCGAGTCCGTCATCCGGATGGGCGCCCGCTTGATCCAGTTGTCGGTTTCGGGGTCGTATTCCTCGTTCGCGGCATAGATCGATCCGCCATCCCTTCCGCCAATGACGTAAATCCGTCCGTTAACCGCAGCACAGGCCAAGGCCCCTCGCGCGCTCGGCATATCGGTGCGTTTGCTCCAAGTATCGGACGCGGGATCATACATTTCCACGGTGCGCGACCAAGGACCGTTGGGCGGCAGGGAAGAGCCGATGGCGAAGATCTTTCCGTCCACCACGGCGGCGCAGAGGAGTCCCCTGGGTTTCGGCAAGGGGGCCTTGGTCTCCCAGGTGTTGATCGCTGGATCGTAGACCTCGACATCCGCCACGGCGGAGCCCCAAGTGGTCAACCCGCCGAGGACATAGATTTTTCCTTCGATTACGACGGCGGCGCTGCCGGAACGGGCGGTTGGCATGTCGGCTTTATTGGCCCAGGTGTTCGTCGTGGGATCATACTCCTCCACGGTTCCGAGAGGGCTGGATAAGAAAGCGGAATCGCCTCCAAAGACGTAAATCTTGCCGCTCACCGTATCGCATGCAGTCCACGCCCTGGACGAGGGCATATCGGCTTTGGCGGTTTACGTATTCGTCGTCGGATCATACACCTCGACGGCGCTGATGGAGGAAGTTCCACTGCCATTCGGCGTTCCTCCGAAAGTGTAGATCTTCCCGTCGAGAGCGCAGGAGGCTTGGCCGCTCCGCGCCGTGATCATATCGGCTTTTCGGGTCCAGCTATCGCCCGCGACCGCAGAGGGGATGCCTAGTATCAGGGTGAGCATGATCGGAAGGAGCAGGCTCCGACGGATCTTTTGTGTCGTCGTTTTCATCCACCCGCCGCCGACATGGCGCTTTATGGTTGAGGATTGACTGAGGTCCGCCGAGGAACCTGGATTGCAGTTCGTTTTCATGGTATTTGAGTTTTTGATTGTTTAAGGCCGGCACGGCCTTCTCAGGCCCCGTGCGATCCGTTTGATGAAGGGCATTGTCCCTTCACACCCTCATGCGCCGTGCGAGCGCGAATCCCTTCACAAAAGTTTGAAAGAATGGAATTCAGGGCCCTCTGCCGCTATTTCGCGCGCAGGCCCGCCCTACTCGCGCGCGGCTTCACTCTCTCGCCGCGCCTCTTCCAGGCGCCAGTCCGCGACTTGTTCCGGGGAAGCGGCCTCCCAGACCTTGGCGGTCCAATCGCTGCTGGCGGTGACAATCCGCCGACCGTCTGGCGAAAACGCCACCGTAATCACCCAACCGCGATGCCCATTGAGAGCGAGCAGCTCCCTTCCGCTTGCCGCATCCCACAACCTGGCGGTCTGATCCCGGCTACCGGTGAGGATTCTTTGGCCGTCGGGCGAAAATGTCACGGACATGACCGCATCGCTGTGCCCATTGAGCGTGTGGAGGCAGTCACCGGTCGCCGCGTCCCACACTTTGGCCGTATTATCGGGGTGGGCGCTGGCGGTGGCGATTCGCCG
This sequence comes from Verrucomicrobiota bacterium, assembly GCA_027618625.1. Taxonomy (GTDB): domain Bacteria; phylum Verrucomicrobiota; class Verrucomicrobiia; order Verrucomicrobiales; family DEV007; genus JAGROY01. The sequence goes on along the minus strand of JAQCER010000055.1, from coordinate 1,217 downwards.
ACCATCCGGCGAGAACGTCGCGGACATGACCCAAGAGCGGTGGCCCTTCAGGCCGCGAATTCGCTTTCTGCTGGTGGCATCCCAAATGGTGGCGTCGTAATCCCCCGATTCGTTGCTCGTGAGAATTCGCCGACCATCTAGAGAGAAGGCGACGGACCAAATCTTACGCGTTCCTTCCTGAAGTGTGAAAAGTTCCTCTCCGCTGGCCGAATCCCAAACCTTGGCCGTGCCATCATGTCCGCCGGTGACGACCCGCCGGCCATCCGGAGAAAAGGCTGCGGAAATGAGAAGGTTGCCGTGCCGGGCAAAGCTGACCAATGGCGGACCGCTCGCACGCACATCCCAAACCTTAGCCGTCTTATCAAAGCTGGCGGTGACGATTCGCTGGCCATCCGGAGAAAAGGCCACGCAGCGAATCCCTTCGGTGTGGCCTTGAAACGTCCGCAGGAATTTCCCGGTGGTCGCGTCCCAGATTCTCGCAGTCTTATCCAGGCTGCCGGTGACAATGCGCTGGCCGTCCGGAGAAAAGGCCGCGGTTAAGACTCCTTTTGTGTGTCCTTTCAGAGTGAGCGCCTCGTTGTCGTCAATCTCCCAAATCTTGATCGTCCGGTCCCCGCTGCCTGGAAGAATCTTATCCACACCATCGGGAGAATAGACTACCGACCCGCCACCGGTGATGATCCGCTGACCGTCCTGAGAAAAGGCCACGGAACTGATCGGAGAGCCATGCTTTTTGACGGCGAGCAATTGATGACGCCCACCTGCTTCATACACCCGAGCCGTTTGATCGTCTCCGGCGGTGGCGATCCGCTGGCCATCCGCCGAAAAGGCCACCGTGGTTACCGCAGAATTGTGCCCCCAAAGGGTGAACAGTTCCTCGCCGTTTGCCGCATCCCAAACGCTGGCCGTGGTATCCAGGCTGCCGCTGCCGATTCGTTTTCCATCCGGGGAAACAGCCACGGCAATCACGGCGTCGCCGTGCCCTGTGAACGTGGCCAACTCCTTGCCGTCGGCCACATTCCACACTCGGGCCTTCCGATCCCAACAAGCGGTGACGACCCGTTCACCATCCGGAGAGAATGCCACGGACCACACGACGCCTCCATGCTCATCGAGCTTGTGCAGCGGAATCCCGCTCGTGGTATCCCAAATTCAGAACTCACTTTTTGGAGTGTCTACGGGTAGAGTGGGCGCAAGTTCAATTGCTGATTTTGAGC
>JAQCER010000054.1 GCA_027618625.1 Verrucomicrobiota bacterium | reverse complement strand
AAGTGGCACGCCTTGTGCGTTTCCACTGGCGAGTGGAGAACAACATCCACTGGGTGCGCGACGCCGTGTGCGATGAAGACGCCTGTCGGTGTCGCAATCCCCACAGCGCCTGCGTGCTGGCGATGCTGCGCACCGCGCTGCTGGACAGCCAGGACGATCAAGGGCGATCTTCACCTGGCCTTCCGTGGGCCATTCATGCGCCAAGGCGAAACGTTGCGCCAAGATTTGCTGGCTTCTTCCACCTGCTCGACAGGCGTGGCAGCGGGCGCAGAGATCTCGATTGGCGGAAGCGTGACCAAATCGTCTGAAGAAATTTCTGGGTTCTCACTGACGGCCTTGAGGAGCGTTCCTGACTGAAAGCGCAACTGTGCAAGTCCCTTGGCCTGCTGTAGTCGGGCGTCGATCAAGCCAGTTCGAGAGTTCGTGAGCCGCTCCTCCGCAAGGATGGAATCGATGATGGTTGAAGATCCCATGCGTAGCTTCTCGTTCTCTGCGATCAGAGCCAGTCGCGTCTGCTCCATGGATGCCACATTAAATGCGTGAAAGACGGCGGCGTTGCGCACCTGCTGCTTTGCCGTCACGATCCCCGAATCAATCGACCGCTCGATGATCTCAATCTGCTGTTGCACCTTGCGCGATTGTGCTTCGAACAACTGCAACTCACTGCGGGGGATACGATTTCCAAACGGCCAGTCTGCCTGAAGGCTGACGAAGCCAGATGGGCCTGCATGATTTTTCTCATAAGGGTTAAAAAGCGTCTCCCACTGGCCGCCTTCATCGAGACCAGTGTAGCTGATTCCGAGCTGCAAGTCACAGGCGGGCTTTAAGTTAGCTTCCGCCTGATCGATGATGACAGCGATGGCAATCTTCTGCTGAATGGCAGCCTTGTGATCGCCTCGTTTAAACCTTGCCTGCCGCACCAGCCCCTCTAGATCTTGCGCTTCGACCGCGGCAGCCTGCACAAGCATCGGGAACGGGTCCGCAGCGAGTGGAGCATCGATCAACGCTTCCCCTTCCGAACCCATCGCAATCGCAAGCGCCTGCTGCGCTCTGAGCAGATCAAATTCGGAACGAATTCGGCTCGCCTGCACAGTGGTCTGGCGTCCAATGGCCTGACCACGGGTGACCCCCGGGATCAAATCGGCTTTGATCATGGCATCCGCCATCTTCAGGATGGAGTCAGCTATCATCTCGGACTCAAGCAACAATCGCAAGCGCTCCTGAGCAGCGACTACATCCCAGTATGCCAGAGTCGTGGTCAACACGCGCTGGGAAACCGTGTGCTCCAACTCATAGCGACTGGCATCCAGCTCAAAGCCTGAAGCGATCTCGCTACCAGCAGTCGCAATGTAACCGCGCCCTTTGCCAAGTGGCAGTGTCAGCCGCAAACCAAACTCTGTTCGATTAATTCGGCCTTGGCCTTTTCTCCGCGACAGGTGATCCTGCTCCCCGGTGTACTCCGCGAACGGACGCAGGACGGTGCCATTGCGGAACTGCTTTACCAGTGCCAGATCATAGGTTGTCACATCTTCCCGCAAGATCTGATTTGGTGGGAAGCGCTCGATGCGCTTCAAGGCGTTGCTGACATTCTTCCTGAGAATTTTCCGGACAAACTTGCGGCTTGCAATGTTATCTTCGATGAACTGCTTCTCGATCTCAGCAATGTTCATCGCCTCCATCGGCGTCGCGAGGTCTTTGGCAGCATCGATGAGCGCGTCGTCCAACTGAGTCTCCAAATCCTGCTCACCTGTGACCACAGTTGACGATACATCACCACTGGACAAATCCGCTCCGAACGAACCGTCTACCGTAACTGAGCCATCTGGATTGCGGACAAAACGCGAAGTAGGGCTTCCTCCATCTCGGATTACCTGAATCTCATTGGTGATTGCCTCAATGGCGTCGTTTGATGCCGACACAAAACCCTTGTCGCGATCAAACGCGCCCTGTTCTCCCGCAACCCTGCGGATGTCCATTTCTTCCTGCCCACGCACATAGGAGGCCCCCGCCACAACCTGAACATCGAATTGTCCTGCCTCATTCTGCACGGCACCTTCGCTGGCAATGACCTCTTCCCTGGCAATCTGGATCTCTGGAGCGTGCTCAAGAGTCTTCCGCACCGCGTCCATCAACGAGATACTTTCGTTCCCTAACGTTGCAAGAATCGAATCCTTCCGGCTATCCAGAACTCTCGGATCAGGCTCGTAAGGAATCACAAGCTTCCCTTCTTTGACGGGGCGCCCCGTTCCACGGCTCGTAGTTCCGCCGAACAGCCGCGACGCCAGTTTTCCAATCTCCCCGGATGTCTTAGGCTCCTCGGCCACGGGAGGATTGCCGACTTCTGTGATCTCGGAAGTCAACTCATCCAATGGCACGTCAACGCTTGGAATAACCTCGGTAGGCGGACGCACCTGTTCGGCGTCAGCGCCTCCTGCATCTACCGGTGCTGGAGTAGTGGTGTCATCCTGAGCGGATACCTGCAGAGCCGCAGCGACGACAGCCCCAGCTGTCAGTAACCGCAGAAAACCTGCACCCACTGTGCGGTGCGGAAGATCCTGATAGCCTGTGTGCTGCTTCAAAATGCTAGGTTTTGGGATGAACGGATGCTGTGGTCTCGCGCCAGCGACTACCACTTCTTCAATTGAACGGCAGGCGGCGCAGGAGGAGGATTCTTCGAATAGTTGCCAAGATCTGGAAGGCTAATGACGTTCCGTCTCTCGATCGCTGCATTCGAACTGTCGGAAGAAGCCATCAGTGTCCCCGTTTCAAACCGAAGCTGGGCCAGGCCAAGGGCATGCTGCAGCTTAGCCTCAATGATCGCCCGGTTCGCACCGGTCAGGCGTTCTTCCGTCAAGATTGTATCCAGCAGTGTTGAATCGCCGGTCTTGAAACGCTCCTGCTCAGCATTCAGCGAATCGACCAGCGCCGATCGCGACGCATTGAGCGAATCTATCTGGAGCAACGAATTTTCGATCGACTTGCGCGCAGTGACAATATTGGAAAGGATCGAGCGCGTGATGATTCCGGTCGTAAGCTTCGATTGGCGCAACCGGGCCTCCCGCTCTTTGAGCAATCCCTTCGCCGTGTTGTTGCCGATCGGGTAATCAAACCGCAGCCCCATGAAGTAGGACGGCCCCGCGTTGCCCTGAAGGTAGGGCTGGTAATAGCTCTCGTAATGAGATCCTTCGTCGAGCCCCGAGTAACTGGTGCGCGAAGTGAAATCAAGCGCTGGACGGAGATTGGTCTTGGCCTGCTCCGTGAGCACCAGTCCGGACTCCTCCAATTGAAGCGCAGATTTGCGGTCAGCGCGCAACTGCAGTGCCAGATCCACCATTCCCTGTGGCGAAGTGGAGCTGATTGCCGACTTGCTTACAAGATCCGGCAAAGGATCAGATGCAAGCGGAGCGTAGAGCAGATCATCGCCTTCTATTCCCATCGCGATTGCCAGCGCCTGCTGAGCCTGAACCAACGCGAACTCTCCTTGCACGCGCGACGACTGCGCGGTCGCTTCCCTTGCCATGATCTGCGCTCGCTCGATGGGCGGAATGGCATCCGCAGCAATCATTTGATCGGTCACAAACACCAATGCCGTAGTGATGATCTCGGACTCCAACAAGATCCTCAATCGCTCCTGGGCAGCCACCACTCGCCAGTAGGCGGAAGCCGTATTGAGAACACTTTCCGAAACTGTATGCTGCAAACTGTAGCGACTCGCTTCGAGGTCGTGCCCCGCTGCGATCTCCTGACCCGAAGCAGCGACCCTTCCCCTGCCCCGCGCCAGAGGCAACATCAGCTCAACGCCGAACTCCGTCCGAGTATCCCGCGCGACTCCGCGGCGCCGGGCCTCATTGTTCTCGCTGCCGTTCAAAGTGAGGAACGGATTGATCACCGGGCCGGTGCGAAGCTTGCGCAGCAATCCCAGTTCGTAACTGACAGTATCCGAACGGAGCACTGAATTTACCGGGAACTTTTCGATCTCTTTCTCTGTAGATTTGATTGTCCGGCGCTGGCTTCGAATGATGTCCTTCCGAACCAGAATTCCCGCCTCGTTGATCTTGCTCTGCGTGGACGCAAGGGCAAAGAACTCCGCAGGATTCGATACGCGCTTGATCACGTCCAATGCGGCTGCCCTGATCTCACTGTTCAACTGACTTTCAATGTCCGTATTGGATGGCGTCCGCCCCGCACGCAACTCGTCAATTTCGCTCTCACGCTGGCGAATCACTCTTTGAGCATCGCTGATAATCTTCTTGTTCTTTTCCAGGGTTTTAACCTGCTGATCGACCTGCTCCTTGGACACCTCCTGTTGGGTTCGGCCATAACTGGCACCTGCAGTCCCCCGAACATCATAGGCACCAGAGGCGATTTGCAGCGACGCCCAGGCGATCAGCTCGTCTTCATTCGCCAGCTTAATGTTAGGATCATTGAGCAGAGTCAACGCAAGAGCTTCCTCAAGACTGATGGCGCGATCACTGATCGTCTTGAGAAGCGCCGCCGTCTTCGCATCCAACTCGGCATCTCCAGGCATGCTGAACGAGATGCCCTGCAATTCCCTTTTCGATTCCTGACGCTTGGATTCGCGCTCAATGATCTCCCTGGCTAGCTTCGCAGCTGCGCTGTCTTCAGCGACGGTGCCTTCTTCGAGAAATAACTCAAAATTGCGAACCAGATCTGCATCGGATGGCAGCCCCCCTAACAAACCTCCCTCAAGTTCACCAGCGGCAGCCGTACCTGCGGCAGCGTCCGTCGCCGTGGCACCACTGACCGTCTCCGGAGTATCACTAGATGCATCAGGTTGCAATCCTCCCGCTGCAGCTGCGACATCTTTCTCCAGTTCGTCCGCAGCTTCGGCATCAGTAGCCGCACCCGAACCAGCGATCGACTTTTCCTCTTGCTTCTCCGGTGGTGGTGGATCCGTCGCAAGCCCTTGCCCAAACGAAACTTGAGCGGGATAACCGGACAGGACGAAAAGTGCTGACAGTCCGATTGTTAACCAAGAAATTGGTTTAAAACTATGCATGTCAGAAGTAGTTGTGTGCCTTAGCCGACGATGTCCTAACATCCGGTTTCTAAGACGGTTGAATTGGTTGCAATGACTCAGAATCGTGGATTAAAACCGCAATCCGCGCTTCTAGTCAATCTTCAAATTGAGATTCTTCCATTTTTAACGGCTAGATGCGCAATACGGGTCGTTAGGAACTTGCTTCCTTGTTTCGCTCAAGCATTGAAGCACCGGAAGCATCGTTCAAGCATTGTCAGAGCGGATGAATTCTGGTAGGTCTCGCCCATGAGTCGATAGCTCATCACCGCCTGTGAAAAACTAAGCCATGCCGGAACCGCTCCGTTTTCAACACTTTCAAATCCTTACGAAACCGGATGGGTCTCCTCAGATTCTGGGACAGGGAGCGATGGGTACTACCTATAAGGCGTTCGATACCAACCTGCACTCGATCGTTGTCATCAAGGTCATCAACGAGCAGTACGTCCACAATGACATCGCCCGGCAGCGCTTCCTGCAGGAGGCGCAGGCGATGGCAAAGATCAAGCACCCGAATGTTGCTGCCGCTTACCACTTGAGCGAAAGCTCGCACGGGCTGTTTTTCGCGATGGAATTCTGCGATGGCCCCAATCTTCAGGAATTTGTTGAAGCCAATGGCCCGATGTCCTTTGGCGACTCGCTCAAGGCGTGTCAGCATGTCAGCAGTGCACTCCAGGCCGCACAGAAAGTTCAACTCGTTCACCGTGACATCAAGCCGTCGAACTTGATTCTGGTGAAGGACGACCAACAGAACACGATTACCAAGGTGATCGACTTCGGCCTGGCACGAAAGTTCGGAGAAGACGACGCGACGTCCAACGATCTCACGACCGGTGGTTTTGTGGGAACGGCGAACTACGCCAGCCCCGAGCAACTGCTGGAGCAGCGCGACCTGGACACCCGCTCGGACATCTACTCGCTGGGAGTGACCCTCTGGTACATGCTCTGCGGGCATCCTACGTTTCGCGGTTCGCACTTCGAGACCATGGCGGCCCATGTCAATGAGGAGCCACCATGGCACACGCTGCCCGTACTTCCACCAGGCGCGATAGCGATCCTGCATCGGATGTTGAAGAAGTCGCCGGACGAGCGCTACCAGACACCGGCCGCGCTTTGGGATGACATTCAGAATTGCCTCGTCGATGAGGGGCTGACTCAGGCCGGTGCAGGTCTGTCAGTTCGCATCCAGAAGTCCAAACCCACTGAAGGCTCCATCCTTGGTGCCAACAATTTCGAGATCCTGAGCGAAATCGGCAGCGGCCAGTCTGGCAAAGTATTTCTTGGAAAGGACAGCATCTCGGGTGAGCGGGTAGCGATCAAATTCCTGCACAAGGATCTGATCGAAGTCCCGGGTGTCGTGCGGGACATCCGCCACCAGCTGCGCTTTCTCAGCAGCATCGACGAACATCCTAACATTCTCCGCACGCTCGCCTTTGACTTCAATGACGCGGACAACGAGGCCCGCATCATCATGGAATGGGTGGAAGGCACGGACCTCCAGTCCCTGCTCCGTACGTGGCGGAAGATGGACTTCGCTGACGCCCTGCCGATCGTCGCTCAACTGGCGCGTGGCATCGACTTCGCGCTCGCAAACGACATGAGGCATCTGGAGCTGGCGCTTCACCAGATACTGATCCACACGCCGACGGTGACCCGTGACCGCGCTCAGGAATCGGCTTTCCTGCATCAGTCACTCTCGGAGTGGCCAGAGTTTCACATCAAGATTGACCCACTGCGCATCAGCTGGACACCCGAGGAACACGCCTCCACCATCGCCAGCCCGTCCTCATCTCATCCGGATGCAGATCAGACACTGGCTGGCGAGCGCGGCTTACTGCCAGAGGAATCGGGTTCGTTGCTTTACCGGTTCTCCTATATCGTCTATCGACTTCTCGGCGGCGTCGTCACCGATATCGGCAGGCTGAAGCGCTACACTCAGCTTTCCGCACTGAGCGAGGCAGGGAACGAAATTCTCGAAGCGTTCCTGCTCACGGAAAATCCCGAGCGCAACGGCAACAGGTGCGCGGATCTGGTCGGGCAACTTTGCAAGACAGAAAACCAGCCGCTTCCCGCTATTTTGGCTGAACTTACAGCCAGCCCGACCGCCACACCAGAGTTGGGAAATCTCCTTGAGGAACCGGAGCCGACGCAGACGGCCGCTGAGTTTGGCAACGATGACCCGACCATTGCGATTCCAAAGGGACGGTCGGCATTTTCCCGGCCGGCATCATCAGGGTTACGACCATCGGCTTTCGGCAGCAGCACGCCAAGCTCCGCTTTTCACGCGAGACGTGGAAGCAGCAGCTTCGGCTCATCCGCTTCTTCCAGCAGTGGCGTCGGCAGTGGATCGGATTCCGCCTTCGGAGCCCAACGTCGTGAAGTTGAACTGAAGCTTCGTCGGCTCGAGCTTGAGCGTATCGCAGCTGAGGAAGAGGCGGATCGCATTGGACGCGAAGAAGCGCTCGAAATGCAGCGCCGCATCGTTGAGGAACAACGGCACGTGCTTGAGAAACAGAAGGCGGAGCTTGATCTACGCCTGGAGAAAGAGAAGAAGGCAGTCGAGGAAGAACGCAAGATTCTGCTCACCGAACGCAAGCGGCTCGACCAGGAAAGCGCCACCTTGCGTGAGGACATTTCCCGACAGGAAAGCACACTGGAGAGTGAAAAACTCCGGCAGCAGTATGAGTTCCAAAAATTTCTCGAAGACCGGAAGAAGTGGGAGCAGGAGAAGACAGAGCGCCATCAGAAGCACCTGCGTGAGCTGCAGGAAGCGAAGGAGCGGCTCTACATTGAAGAAGACAAGGTAAGCAAACAGATCGAAGCGGATCGTCAGGCGCTCGAAGCTGCGGCACGGGAACTGGCGGAAAAACGTGCCGAACTCCAGCGCGAGATCGAGAGCAAGGATGCCGTGCACTCCGCCGAGATCGAGGCGGAGCGCCTGCAAATCGAAGAGCAGCGCCGCAGTCTCGAAGCGCGCCTCCAGCGGCAGACGCTCGACCTAGACGAGGCACAGAAACAAGTCGAAGCCGCACGCCTGGAATTGCAGGAACGTGCCGCTGCCATGCAGCAGGAAGCTGCGGAGAAGGAACGCGAACGCGAGCGCGAGCTGCAGATGCAACGTGGCGAACTTGAGAGCGCACGTGCGGAACTCGAGCGCCACGAACTCGCCTTGCGCGAGGCGCAGGCAAAGCGGGCACAGGAACTCGAGCAACGTTTGGCTAACGAGCAGGCGCGACTGGATGATGCTGCGGCAAAACTTGCCCAGAAAGTTGCACTCGTTTCCGGCGCAGCCCAGGCTGCGGAATCTGCGGTTCAGGCTGCCGCCGAAGAAGAACGGGCGAAGCTCAGCGAGGAAGCTCTGCGCAAGGATCAGGAACTGCAGCGATTGAAAGTAGAGCACGAGGCCTTGGAAGCGGAGCGATCCGATCTTCAACTCGCGCACCAGTCCGAGCAGGAGCAACGCCTGGCCCGCGAAGCTGCGGACCGCGAAGCCCTCCGCGCCCGGGAACAGGAGATCGAGAAGCTGAAGCGCCGCCTGGCCGAAGAGGAAGAACAGCGCCGTGCGTTCGAGCAGAAACGCGAAGCTGAACTGGAAGCGGTGCTCGCCAGGGAACGTGCGGCACTTGCCGCCGAACGCGAGCGCATCGAGCAAGCTCGTGAATCTGGCGGTCTAGTTGCAGCCGATGTTGAACGAGATCGCGCTGAACTTGAAGCTCTCCGCAGCAAGCTCGAACGACAGGCGAAGGAACTGGAGCAACGTCAAGCAGCACAGGCAGCAGAACGCGAGTCCGCCATTCGCGAGCAACAGGAGCTGCTCGAAGCCCAGCACGCCGAACTTGCGCAGCGACGAAACGCCTTCGAAAAAGAGCGCGCCGATCTCAGTGCCCAGGTCGAAGTCGAGAAGCAGAGGCTGGCAGACATCGAACACGCGCGCCTGGCGGAGGAGCGCAAACTCCAGGAGCAGGAAGCAAGTTACAACCTTCAGGTCAAAAAACGGGCGGCGGAATTCGCAGCCCTCGAAACTGCCGAAGAACAGAAGCTAGTGGCCCTTCGCGCCAAAGTGGCAGAAGAAGAGCAGCGACTGGCCGCCGAGCGCGAACGCATCGCATCGATCGAACGCGAGAACGAATTCCATCTCAAGGCGACTCAGCAGGAAAGGGACGACCTTTCCGAAGATGCAAGCACAGCAACCAAAGAGGCCGAGAAGCTGCTGGGCCTGCTGGGAGAACTCAAACGCCAGCAGCGCAAACGCGTTGCCACGATTGTCATTGGTTTTCTTTTGCTGTCGTCAGTCGGCACTTTCGCTGCGATCAAGGGCAAGGTCATTTTCGATAACTGGCGCGCACCGGGCACCAAGGAATGGATCGCTCACACCGAGAAGGCCACCGCATTTTCCAATTCGGGGGACTGGTCCGGGCTGTTGCAGCAGGTCGTCACTGCGGACAAAGAACTGGAGCCTTTCGAAGAAAAACATGCCGAAGTCCGGCAGGAACTGATCACCACAGCGGACAGCGCCGTGAAAGGTCTACTCACAAAGATCAAGGACGGTAGCGCCACCGATCTCAACAACGGATCAGAGTCGGCTTTGCTTTCAGCACTGACCTACGTCGGCGGCTGGGAACCCGTGGATGACAAGAAACTGCTAGCAGCCAAGCTGCAGATGGATCTCGCGGAAAAGGACAATGGAGCAACCGCCACCGAGGCGGTGCAACGCTACGTCGAAGCCTGCACCGCAGACCCGGCATTCATCAAGGAGCTTGCACCCGAATTGCAGAATCTCGTCGCCACACTGGACGCTTCATTGAAAGACAACACGACAGTGAACCGACGCGAAGAATTGATCGCGGCACTGAAGGCGGTACCAGAAGCCACCTATCCGACGAATCCGAACCTGGTTCTTCTGATCGGAAAGCTGGTAGCAGACTCCGCACGCGACAACAAGGACTTCACCCGCGCGCTCCAGGCCTGCAATGATACGGCGACCAGCGCATTCGCCAACGAAGAGTGGAAACAGGAACTCGTGCCCGTGCTCAAACGCATCCTCAATGAGGTGGATCAAACCCCCAATCTGGTGATCGATCTACTGGTCACACCGCTCACCCAGACCGCCACCATCTGGCAGGCACCCCGCCCTTACATGATTCTCGCA